>NZ_JACJEW010000038.1:0-42460 GCF_014164315.1 Pseudoalteromonas sp. SG44-1 | reverse complement strand
GAATAAATGATGGAATAAATGATGGAATAAATGATGGAATAAATGATGGAATAAATCATCAAACTGCTATTCCAAAAAATATTCAACCATTGTTAACGTGCATTAAGCACTCGCCTTCATTGCCTACAAAAGTATTTGCTAAGCAGCTTAATGTGGGCACGGCAACGGTTGAGCGTCATATTAAATGGTTAAAAGACCATAAGGTCATAAAGCGGATCGGATCAAAAAAAGACGGATATTGGCAGGTGTTAAACAATGAAAAATAATAAATATAAACAACTCGCATTTAGCCAAACGCTTTATAGCCAAATGAACCAAAGCGATGAGCTTGATAAAGCAATCCGTAAAAACGTGGAGGCACTGGGTTATGGGGAGTGATTGGGTTGAATACAAACTTGATGAAATAGCGATACTTAGAAATGGAGCCGGCATTAAACAGCAATTTTTTAGTGAGTCGAGTATTGCTATTCCATTAGTCAAAGTATCAAACTTTACATCTAACTCTGTTGATGTAAATGGACTAACGAAAGTTGATCATGAACATGCCAAGAAGTGGACCTCTCACACTCTTGATGTTGAAGACATTGTTGTCGCGACTGTCGGGTCTTGGCCACCAAATTGGTCTTCTGTAGTAGGCAAAGTAGTTCGGATTCCTCAGCTAGCCGCAGGTGCAATTCAAAATCAAAATACATGTGCAATTAATCCAAAAGATAATATGGATAAAGACTTTTTGTACTATGTATTAAAAACAGACTCATTTATAAATTATGTGATAAATGTTGCGCAAGGAAGTGCAAATCAGGCCCGAGTGCCTGTTAAAAAGCTGGGCGAGTTTAAATTTAAAGCACCATTTGATATTGATAAACAAAGAAAATTAGTTAATATTTTAGTTAATGCGGATAAAAAAATAGAGCTCAACCAAAAAACCAACCAAACCTTAGAACAAATGGCGCAAGCGCTGTTTAAAAGCTGGTTTGTTGATTTTGATCCTGTGTTCGACAACCTACTTGCGAGCGCTGATTTTAACTTAGAAAACCTTGAAACTAGTCAGCCTGACGAGCTAAAACAAAAAGCACAGCGCCGTTTGATGGCACTGAACAGCTTAGAAAATGCGGCCGAATGCAAAGCGTCACTCATTGCGCTCGCTCACGAGTTACAAGCACAGTTACCAACAAAAGAAGCAACACAATCAGCAGTGCAAGTATCAGAAAAAGCCGCTGAAACATCCGTTAAAGCAAACTTTAGCGCTAACCCTAACATATTAGCCCAACACGCCAACACCCACGCCCACTTCCCCAATGAGTTCGTACACAACGAACAACTAGGCTGGATACCAAAAGGCTGGGAAAAATCTCAAATTCAAGATCTTGCTAAAGTTGTAAAAGGCAAGTCTTACAAAAGTGCCGAACTTTCAGATTCATCGACTGCATTAGTTACTCTTAAATCTTTTAAGAGAGGTGGAGGGTACAGGCTAGATGGTTTAAAAGGATATACGGGTAAATATAAACCGGAACAAGAGGTTTTTGCAGGTGACTTAATTGTTGCATATACCGATGTTACTCAAGCCGCTGATGTTATAGGCAAGCCAGCAATGGTAATTAGTGACACTAAGTATGAGCATTTAGTGGTGTCACTCGATGTTGCTGTCGTGAGATGCTTTAATGAAATTCACAAGAATTATTTGTATGGTGTGATGAAAACAGATGCATTTCAAAATCACTCACGTTCTTACACATCAGGTACAACAGTATTACACTTGAAAAAAGAGGCCGTACCAGAATACTGTTTAGCATTACCTGATAACGAAATACTATCGGCTTTTCTTGGGGTTAGTGCACCACTTTATGAAAAAATAGATCGTTTAATAGATGAAAATAGAGCTTTAACTAAACTCCGTGACACTTTGCTACCCAAGCTCATTTCTGGTGAATTACAAATACCCGATGTAGCCACTGATGAAAAAGCAGTCGATTAATAAACTTAGCTAAGCGTTTAAAGGCCAATATAAAAAGAATAAGGATGTTTGATGAAATTTACTGAAGCCAAATTAGAACAAGCGGTGGTTGAGCTATTAGGCGAGCAAGGCTATCCGCATTTATTGGGCGGTGAGCTTAGCCGCAATAATAGTGATGTGCTGATAAAAGAAGACCTACGTGCTTTTTTAACTAAGCGTTACGCTAAAAATAATATTACCACCGGCGAAGTAGACTCAATAATTGCAAAGCTTGAAAAGCTGCCTGCCAGTGATTTATACGAGAGCAATAAAACCTTTTGTAAGTGGCTGAGTGATGGATTCTTACTAAAACGGGAAGTACTTACACGCGAGCGTGGCAGGGTAGCAGGTAGTGCAGCGCAAAAAGATTTGTATATTCAACTGCTTGATTACGACAACGTTGCACAAGGTATTAAAAGTAGCCTAATAGTAGGGAATGCTATGGCAGCTTTAGATAATATGGCTCTCGATAACGTGAATGAAGCCAGTGTGACTTACCAGCAAGACGACAATATTTATCGGTTTGTTACTCAATTAGAAATACAAAGCCCCACCAGTTACGACAACATTGAACTGCGCATTCCCGATGGTATTTTGTATGTAAACGGCTTGCCATTGGTGGTATTTGAATTTAAAAGCGCAATACGCGAACAAGCCTCTATTTTTGAAGCGTATGAGCAGTTAACTGTTCGCTATAGGCGCGCTATTCCGCAGTTATTTGTGTTTAATACCTTGTGCGTTATAAGCGATGGCGTAAACAACAAAATGGGTAACTTATTTGCGCCGTACCAGTTTTTTTACTCGTGGGGTAAGGTAACGGGGCAAGAGCTGACAGCGCAAGAGGGGATTAACTCGTTACATACCTTATTGCAGGGCTTGTTTGATAAAGCGCGCTTGCGCGATGTAATGCGCAATTTTGTATTCTTCCCTGATTCTGATAATAAAAGCGCTGGCAAAAAAGAAATAAAAATTGTGCCGCGTTACCCGCAATATTATGCGGCTAATAAGCTGTTCGAAAACATAAAACAGCATTTAAAGCCACAAGGCGATGGTAAAGGTGGTACGTACTTTGGCGCAACGGGTTGCGGTAAAAGTTACACCATGCAATTTTTAACACGCTTGTTGATGAAAAGCGTTGAACTTAAAAGCCCCACGATTATTTTAATTACCGACCGAACCGATTTAGACGACCAGCTTTCGCAGCAGTTTGGTAATGCTAAAACCTACATTGGCGATGACACGGTAAAAACTGTTACCAGCCGTACTCACTTACGTGAGTTATTAGAGGGCCGTAACAGTGGCGGTGTATTTTTAACGACTATTCATAAGTTTACCGAAGACACCCAGCTTTTAACTGACCGCACTAACGTTATTTGTATTTCTGATGAGGCACATCGCAGCCAAGTTAACCTTGATCAAAAAGTGGTGGTTGATATTGAAAAAGGTACGATTAAAAAAACCTTTGGTTTTGCTAAATACCTGCACGACTCACTACCCAATGCTACCTATGTTGGTTTTACTGGCACCCCAGTGGACGCGACTTTAGATGTATTTGGTGAAGTGGTTGACTCGTACACCATGACTGAGTCGGTTAAAGATGAAATAACCGTTCGTATTGTGTACGAAGGGCGCGCCGCCAAGGTGTGCTTAAATAACAGCAAGCTGGCAGAAATTGAAGCCTACTACAAAGAATGCGCCGAGGCCGGCAGTAACGAGCTGCAAATAGAAGACAGCAAAAAAGCCACCGCTAACATGAATAGCATTTTAGGCGATCCTGATCGCATTGCTGTATTAGCAAAAGACTTTGTTGAGCACTATGAAAAACGCGTTGAGGAAGGCTCTACCATTGCTGGCAAGGCGATGTTTGTGTGCAGCTCGCGCGGTATTGCCTATCAGTTGTATCAAGAACTAGAAACACTCCGCCCACATTGGTTTGATGTAATTGATACTGAAGATGCGCAAACACTATCCGATACCGAGCGAAAGCGCGCTATTAGCGAAGGCCGTATTGCTGCTCCTTCTGAAAAAGTCAAAATGGTAATGACGCGTGGCAAAGACGATGTTGCACGCCTATATAATTTACTTGGCAGTAAAGATGCGCGTAAAGAGCTTGATAAGCAATTTAAAAACAAAAATTCAAACTTTAAAATAGCCATAGTGGTAGACATGTGGCTAACCGGTTTTGATGTGCCATTTTTAGATACCATGTACATAGATAAGCCGCTGCAAAAGCACAGCTTAATACAAACTATTTCGCGGGTTAACCGCCAGTTTGAAGGCAAAGACAAAGGCCTTGTGGTTGACTACATTGGTATTAAATCGCAAATGAATAAAGCGTTAGCGCAGTATTCAAAAACTGACGAAACCAACTTTGAAGACATTACTGCCTCGGTTATTGAAGTAAAAAACCACTTAGCGCTACTTGCCCAGTTATTTCATAACTTTGACAGTAGCCCATACTTTAGCGGTGAAGCCGTAGCCCAACTAAACTGTTTAAACCACGCCGCCGAGTTTGCACTAATTACCGAAAAGCGCCAAAAGCGTTTTATGGATTTAGTTAAGCGGTTAAAAGCCGCTTACGATATATGCTGTGGTAGTGAAAAAATTAACGAAAACGAGCGTAACCACATTCACTTTTACCTCGCTATTCGCTCGATTATTTACAAGCTAACCAAAGGTGAAGCGCCAGATACCGCGCAAATGAACGCCAAAGTACGTGAAATGATAAGCGAAGCCCTACAAAGCGACGGTGTTGAGGAAGTATTTAAACTCGGCAATGAAGACGGCGGCGAAATCGACATTTTTAATGACGACTACATCGCCAAAATAGAAAAAATAAAACTCCCCAATACCAAAATAAAAATACTGCAACAAATGCTAGCTAAAGCCATTGGCGAGCTTAAAAAAGTAAACCAAACCCAAGGTATCGACTTTACTAAACGCTTTGAATCGCTAGTACAGCGCTACAACGAGCGAAGAGAAGATGACGTACTGGTAAGTAGCGTACTGGATGACTTTTCAGAAAGCATGGTTGATATGATTTACAGCGTACGCGACGAAATGAACGCCGGCGACGAGCTAGGCATTGATATTGAAGAAAAAGGCTTTTACGACGCATTAAAAATGTTAGCGTTTAAATACGACTTTGACTACCCCGAAGATAAACTCATTGAACTTGCCCAAGCGGTAAAAGTAATTGTGGATGACAAAGTTAAATTTGTAGATTGGCAAAACCGAGACGATATTAAATCATCACTTAAAGTAGAGCTGATTTTAGTGTTGGCTAAATTTAAATACCCACCAATCAGCCGCGATGAAGTATACAAAGAAATATTTGAGCAAGCGCAAAATGTGAAAGCGAATAAAGAGGCGTAGATCTTTATAACTTGAAAGGGAAATACTTTATAGCTAGGGCTGATTTTAGTATTAACTTTTTTACTACGTAATAAAAGAGCTTTGGAGATAAGTAATGTTGGAAAAAATAAAACCTTGGGTCTGTTCTTTTAGTGGCTGCGATGGTGGTAATCCAGAAGCTGATATTTGGTTATGTGGTATTGAGTGGGGTTTAGATTCGGCTGCTGCGAATGAGTACTATGAGCGACTGAAGCTGCAGATGCAAAGAGGAGTTGTACCAGTCAAAAAAACAGATTTTGACTGGGAAGATAGTATTAGTTATCCCTATGGTGTGCGATTTGCCAAGCTTTATCAGGCCATTCAACAACAACCAGTAGCGTCTTATCGTAATGTAAAGCAGTTATCTGGTCAGCGGCTGTTTAAACTTAATTTGTACCCTATTGCATTTAACTCTACCGCAGACGATTTATGGCATCAACATGGCTTTGATACTGTGACGGGGTTTGCTAGTAAATACCTATTTAATAATTGGTGTTTTTTCAATCGCTTTCCGTTTTATACTGCTCTTCGTAAACAATATCAGCCAAAATTAATTATCTGCACAGGAGTAAACTACCTAAAGGATTTCTTAATGTTCTTTGCAGGTGCTGATGGTGTTGACTCGATACAAAGTGAAATTATCAGTGTAGATACAGGAGAAAAGCGTACTTTATATTGGAGCAAAATAGGCAAAAGTTTACTAGTAGTAGTGCCTTTTTTTAGTGGCCGTTGGGGTTTAAATAGTGATGATCTGCTGCATGCATTCGGCAACAGAGTTACGCAACTACAACATGAAATAATACTGTCTTAATATTTGTACTGTAAGTACCACGAAAGTTTCTCAATACCGCGTACCTATTTTAAGCTTCTCATATATTTGCAAATACATTCAATATTTTTGGGGTATCCTCATCGGAGGCTGTTTTATAAAAGTATTTAGCTAATTTATATTAATTAGCTAAATACCAGGAGTGGTTTTTATGTGGTTGGATATTGATACTAGATATTAATCTTCAACGCTTAAAAAATCGTTCTTACCTTCTGACTCGTATAAGAAAGATAGAGGTAAGTCTAACCTTTCTTTAATTAGTTTAAGCCATTGAATATCTTCTTTTTCAGGAATGTTACCGGAAACTATCAATAATTCATCGCCTGGTTTTTGTGCTAATGGATACAGCTGATATCTCAGTAATTGGCCTATTGCGGCTTCAATGTCTTGTCTAGTTGAGCTTGTATGTTTTAACTCTGCAATTGTGTAAATATCGCCTTTTGTGAAAGTAACATCTCTGCGAAATAAGCCATCACGATCTTGAGCATTACATTTTATATTTTGACGTTGTAACCATTGTTGAAAACGTTGTTCCATTTGAGCTTCATTTAACACCATTGTATTAAATTCTGGGCACTTTCTTCTTATTTCTGTAGCAGTAATAGCATCTGTAATTGCCTCTTCATTAAGTTTAAGCATAGTGCTAAATTCTAGATTTTTTTTATCGAAGTCTCTGAAGTCAAAGTTATTAATAATCTGATCTATCATATTCAAAGATTCAGTTAATGATGTATGGTCAATTGGCGTAACTAATTCAATCGTAGAAAGATCTTTACTTTGACCTTTCGTAAGTGAAATATCAATAGATTGGAACCTAGCTGTATCAATGAATGAGGTAATTCGATCCTCTTTATTTAAAGGTACAAATCTTACTTTTATTTTATTTTGATTAGGTTTCGGAGTCACAGAAATACGACCAGCTTCTCCATTACTACCAAAGACTATTTTTACTGGTGAATCACGACGCCATTTTTTAGTACCTGCTTTATAGTAAGTAGATATATGAATAGCCAATAAATTACTGGATTTTTCAAAAGAAGGGTTAGCTCTAAACCAAGCTGCTGCTAATTCACTACTTGATAATTTTGATTCATCTATGTTCATATTTCGTGTCCTTTCATGTAATTCGAATAAAGTTTAAATACTTCCCTAAATCCAGATTTTTTCTAAGCATTTAGAGTTCATCCTATCGTTAATTTCTATAAATTTTAGGTATGCTTTTCCTTTTTTTAATGATTTGTCGTTGATGCCAAGCTGCGAGTTTTGATAAGTGATGGGCGTGACATTTATATAATGAAAGCTATCAAGTCTAATTAAAACCTTGTTTAAGCTGTCATTACTAATAATAATGTTGAGCTTTTTTGATATGAGCTCATGAAGCGGAATCAATTCAATATCGGCAGTGTCCATATTTGTGAAGTATACCTCTAAATTATCTTCACCATAATATTGATAGGCAAGCTCATTTGTACTACATATAAACACCAAGCCTTCACCTGCACTTATTTCATCCAAGATATGAAATAATCCTAAAGCTACTTTAATGTCAATTGGTTTCAAATTGGGGTTTGAAATCACATTATTAGTAAAGGACTCAAATCTATCGGGTGCCTTGTCGAAGGAAAATGCTTCCTCACCATTGTTATTTTTAGTATATTTTTGCAGTAGTGGTCTATGTATATAGATTTTACTATTTTTTAGGTGCTTTTGAGTGAGCTTAGTATTTTGATGCTTATTCTTTAAAACAATAGGGTTATCTTCCGAGCCTGGTTTTAAATTAACTTCTTCCATATAAAGTCCATTTCAACGTTATAGTCTATATGTTGCGATAATATTCATTATAAAACAAACACTTAGTTTTTTACGTTTGTTTTTCTAAATAAAAAAGAAAAACCTTTTTTATTTACTTTAAGTTCAATGGCTTATGCCGTTTTGTGTTTGCTTTTCTTACGTGATCTAAAAATATTTCACCCAGCTACTATGTACTCATTGATTAACAATAACTAGGTACATAGCATGAACACAACCCCCCAATTAAAACGTATTGTGGCACACTTTACCACTGAATTATTAGAAGAGTTCGACACAGAAGAGCTTTGGCAAGATAAGCTATTTAAAAAGGCTTTATGTAGCATTTCTGGTTTCAGCTATACAAATTTACAGGGCTTAGATGTTGATGATTTGATCACGCGAATAGATCATTTAGCAATCAACACAATGTCAAAAACGATACAAAAAAATGTGTATATATTTTGTAAAGCGTTTTCACTGCCAAAAGTGGTTACTCCTTTAGTTATTTTTTCGTGCTGTATGACGCTCAGTAAACCATTGCGCGAACTTGTTGAATACTTACGTGACGATTACGCGAGCGTTATTTTAGAAAAAATAGCTTACGTGCTTAGTATTGATGAGGCACTGCTTAACAAGCAAATTGGGTTAATTATTGAATCTGGCATGTATTCAATGGATATGGAGATATTTGCTGGGGAAGATGAGTTTTTAATATTACCAAACGCAATTGCTAAAAGCCTGCTCGAGGGTAAGTTAAATAGTGAAAGTGATATTTTATCTAACTTGGTCACTGCCTGTGAAGCTTCTGAACTTAGCGCTGCTGATTTATCGCACTTAGATTTAAATACTTTACTAAAAGCTACACAAAATGCGACTAAGACCGGTGGGCAACCATTGAGTATTTTATTTTATGGTGTGCCAGGTTCGGGTAAAACTTCATTGGCGAAATATTTAGCGCAAGCGTGTGACTCGCAGTTGCTTAAGGTGCAAGCTAAAGGTAGCAACTTAATAAACCCAACTAACGAGCTCGATAGTCGAAGCGCAAGCTCTGAGCTGCGTTTAGAGCACTTTAATGTGGTGAGTAAGTTGGTAGGTAAGCGTAAAAAAACAATATTGTTATTGGATGAGTGTGAAAACATTTTTGAGCGTGATTTATTCTCTAAAAGCTTCTCAAAGGAGCTACTTCATACTTATATTGAAAATCACCCAGTGGTTAGTATTTGGATAACTAATCATCTAGAAGATTTACCACAGAGCGTTATTAGACGATTTAATATTGTTTACGAAATTCCTGAGCTAAATAAAACGACTAAAGAAAAAATGATTGGCAAATATGTTAAAGGCTTAAGTGTTGGTAATAGTTTTATTAGTAAATTAGCTGCTCAACAAAATTTACTGCCAGCTCATATTGCTAAAGCAGTACATGTAGCTAGGTTATGCGGATTTAAAGCACAAACCGCGCGTCAATGCATAGAAGAGAATATTCAAGATACTTTAACTGCATGCGGCTTTTCGGCTCACGAGTTGACTTATCAAGCAGCGCAAAAGTTTAACCCTAAAATGGTAAACGTAGAGTCTGAGTATGCATCACTCGAGCAGGTGGAAGAGGCTGTAATAGAGTATTCAAGTTCACGCACATTGCTAACTGGCCCGCCAGGCACAGGTAAAACAGCCTTTGTGAATTATTTATGCGAAAAAGCTGACTTTAAACTTATTTCGATCAAAGCATCTGACTTACTAAGCAAGTGGGTTGGCGAAAATGAGCAAAACATTGCTCAACTATTTAAACAAGCTACACAAGAAGGAAGTGCAATATTTATTGATGAAGCTGATAGCTTGTTGTGTAGCCGTGAACAAGCAACGGCAAATTGGGAGGTACAAACAGTTAATGAATTATTATGCCAGATGGAGCAATTTCAACTCCCACTTTTTGCCGCAACTAACTTTGCTAAAAATTTAGATAAAGCGGTAATGAGGCGATTTGATTTTAATTTAAATTTAACCTATTTGACTCCGGTGCAGGCTAAGCAATTATTTAAAGATACATTAGGCCCTGGAGTGTTAAATAAGCATCTAATGCATGAGTTATTCGAGCTTACAAAGCTCACACCAGGTGACTTTGCGATTGTAAAAAGGCAAATGAAGTTTTCAAAAAAGCGAATGACACAAGAGCGAATGTTATCGATTTTACAAGAGCAAAACGACCTAAAAGAAGGTGGGAAGCAGAAGATTGGGTTTGTTATTTAGTTTTTAGAATTAGTTACATCTAATTATCGCTACAGAATAGTGGACTTCTCACAGCTTATAGCTTAGAAATAGTTAAAAGCTTTAATTCTTAAAAGGATATCTATGAAAGTTAATGAACAGTATGTCTATATATACAGAGACCCAAAGACTTCCAAAATTAAATATGCGGGGAGGGGCAAGTCTGCTACACGAGCCTCATCGCACCAAAAAAAGACACATAATAGTGAACTTGAGAATTGGCTGAAAAAAGCAAGCTATAAGCTCGAAATAGCAGGCCCGTATGAAAATGAACAAACAGCTATTGCTGTTGAAGAAGCATTAATTTCTACTCACCAGCCTGAATTTAATATGCGAAAAGAGTCTTCTAAGTACAGTTTTCGTCCTTTGGGTGTGCCAGAAAAATACATTACTAGGCTTGAGCAACAACCTTTAGAATATGACTGTTTGTTTAAAGGGAATACAGAGTCAATTATATTAGTTAAGGTCACAGATAAAACGCTAGGCGATAGAGTTGGGTATAATTTAGTAGACCCACCTAGTGATGATGCAATCGTCGAAAGAGTAGAAAAATATTGGCAATTAGGAAATGATAAATATCTAGGGACTTGGATTAAAGATAAAAAACTGTCTCCGACGTTAATACTTGGTATTACAGGGAGTCCTGGAAACCAAGTAATAATAGCCTCTCTTGAAGTTGATATTTCTGCATGGGATGCGGTTGAAGTTATGAAAAAAAAGCTCATAACAGTACCTTTAAAAGATCGATCAAAGTTAGATAAACATTATTTACGTGGGTATCGTATAGCTTTATCAGCTGACATAAAATTTGGACGAAGTATCCAAGAGCACTTTAGAGTAATTCAAAAATGACTACTTCCCACCTAATTTAATGATTTCACACCGTCATTTATCTATTCTAGAGCTTGTGCCAATTGCGCCAAGCTCTATCTCGATCCACCAGTTGCAGCAAAAATTGCTTGAACGTGGCTTTGATATTCCAACTCGCATGCTTCAACGTGATCTGCACTCGCTCTTCGAACAAGGTTGTTTTGGGCTTGAAAAAGACACGAGGAGTAAACCGTATGGTTGGTCTATCAATGCACAGTGGCGAGGTGGTAACGCAAAAGTAATGAGTAGCGAAATGGCTGAACACTATTTGTTGCTAGAGCAGTTACTACCGCAATCTGTCCCGAGTGATGTTAAGCAGTCAGTGCATATTAAAGCAGAGCAGGCGCTTAAACGTTTTAATGGGCATGTACCTGACTGGCTTGCAACCCTTCCTAAGCCTTCGTTAAAAGTAAATATTGATGCTCAGTTAGTGGCACAAATTGAGCATGCGATTAAGCATAAGCGTGCAGTGAGCGCTGAACTTTATAGGGTACTTTACGATGAAGCACATTGGTTGAAGTTTGCTGAGTTGAGTTTTTACAACTTAGTTGAGCAAGGCGGTGTTTTAATGGTGCAGTTTATGGTGGGGCAACTTCACGATAAATGCTACCAAATGCCGGTTTACCGTATTCGTAATGTACAGGTACTACAAAAAACACGACGTGGGCCAACTGCTGAGCAATTAAAATCGTTACGCAGTGCTATTAATAAAGGCATGAAGCAATCAGCTATTGAGTTAATTGTTAAAGTGCCCAGCCATTCGGCGGTTAATCAAGGTTTTATTGAACTTGGCGAGCTGATTGACAAGCAACATATTGACGATAAAAACGTATTACTCACCTACCAAACCATTGATACAGAGCAGTTAACTGATGAGTTGCTTAAATGTGCTCATTGGCTTGAGGTTATTAAACCTGAAAAGCTGCGGCAAAGAATTATTTCTAAGCTTAAAGCTGCTACTACAAACTACCTCTAATGACCTTAGCTAGTCTGGGTGCGTCAATTCTTGACGCACCTGTTTGCTATGCTTCTTTTAAAGATGAAAGGAGTGGTTATGTTTCAATTAATTGAGCAGCAAGATGGTTTATCTATTGGTGTATTTGGTATTGGTGGCTGCGGCTGTAATACGTTAAATAGTATTTATGAGCAGCGAGAGTCTGATCAGGCGCACTTGTACAGCGTTAATACCGACAAAGTGGTGCTTGAGCATACACAAAGTGATGAAGCAGTGCTTATAGGAGCTGAGCTCACTCATGGTTATGGCGCTGGGGCCGATCCTGAGGTTGGCCTACAGGCTGCTCAAGAGAGTAAAGAGCAACTGTTAGTATTAATAAATAGCTGCGATATTTTATTGTGTGCAACAGGGCTTGGTGGTGGCACCGGCACTGGCGCAAGCCCATTTATAGCGCAGCTTGCGCGTGAGCAAAATAAGCCAGTGATATTTGTAGCGACATTGCCTTTTAGCAGTGAAGGGCAGTTTAGAAGCAACATAGCGCAAGCAGGGCTGAATACCTTAAAAGAGTATGCTAATGCGGTGATCACGTTACCTAATGATCAACTTATTGAAGTGTTAGGTAATGATGTTGGCTTGTTTGATGCCTTTAAACACAGCAACCAAATATTGCATTCATTAATAAAATCGTTAATCGATATGCTGTGTTATCAAGGTTTGATTAACGTTGATTTAAACGACTTTGCTAAAATTATGGATTGCCAAGGCGATGCCGTATTAGGTGTAGGCAAGTGCGATCTTGAAGATGAACTTTCAAACGCGCTTGATGGGGCGCTTAATAATCCGCTGGTTAACCAAGTTGATATGTCATCAAGTACCGGCGTTATTGTGCAAGTAAACTGTAAAGATGAGATTTCACTGGGTAGTTATAATCTCATCACCGACACGGTTCGCCAGCAAGTTAGCCCTAATGCGTTAGTGATCTGTGGTGTGTCTAAAATTGAGAGCTTAGCAACTAATTACGAACTGTTGATCATAGCAACGGGCGCAAGCGCGAAGATGCTTGTTGAACCTAATGATAAAGCGCCTAATAGTGAACTAAAAAAGCCAGATGCTGTAATCTATAAACCTCAAGCTTCAGATATTTTTGATATACCCGCATTTATTCGTAATCAAGCCCCGCCGCCCTCCGGGAAATAACGGTTATTCACTATTTGTACTTAAAGGGTTGTTAGCTGTTGTTTTCAGAGTCTGAATACTTTTTTAAGTGGTATAAATCTATGAACGTATATTTAGATGATGAGAGGGAAACTCCAGCCGGTTGGTTACGAGCCTATTGGCCCGATGAAGTGATTAAACTTTTGAAGACCGGTAAAGTAAAGCAGCTCAGCCTTGATCATGATTTAGGAAATGATACTAAAGGCACTGGCTATGATGTTTTACTTTGGATTGAGCGGGCAGTGTTTATTGATGGCTTTGTACCACCAGCAATAACCGTTCATTCAGCTAATAGCTCAGCACGCATAAAAATGGAGCGCGCAATTACACAAATTAACTTACTGGCTAGAAATCAACAGGGCTCTAAACGCTGCTATAACGAGTCGTAAATCTTACAATTAAACAGGATTATTTATGACGATATTATATATCACTGGCGCAGGTGTAAGTGCAGCCAGTGACATCCCAACTTTCCGGGGGCAAGACGGTTATTGGACCATTGGCAGTAAAAATTATACACCGATGAAAATGGCCACTCGCGGGATGTATAAATTTAATCCTCACGAATTTTTAGCGTGGTATTACCATCGATTTACGACTTATAGAGATTATGGGCCAAATGAAGTACATAAATGGCTTAGTGATAAAAATGTGAACACCCAAAATATTGATGGGCTTGATGGCAAAGCGGGTAACAAAAACTACATCGCTATTCATGGTCGCCTTGATCAAATGACTCTCTATCAAAAAAATGGTTTGCCAGAACTAATAGCCGCACCGCGGTATAAAGTTGATGAAAGCCGCTTAAACGATTCGTTATTGGAGCTGTTTAACATTGAAAACAAAAATCCGAAGGTGAACCGTTCGTTTAAACCGTATGTGTTGTTATTTGATGAATACTACACTGAGCTTTACCGTTTTCGTGAAGCTAAACAACGCATGCTTAATGCAGATAAAATGGTGTTTATTGGTACCTCTTTTAATGTTGGCATTACCAATATGGCGCTTCAGATAGCTGCAGAGTATAACAAGCTAGTTGAAATTGTAGATCCTGATCCTGTGGCGCTCTCAATTGGAAACATCACATATAAAAAAATGGCGGCAATCGACTATGTACAAAAAATGGGATGATTTCTGTTCGTCGCACAGGGCAATTAATTAGTAAATGATTGCCCTGCGGTGAGGATAATCAAACCATTTAGTACTTTTTGGACAGAGGTTAAACGCCTCGATGATTTGAGTTTTAAAAGTTATCTTTAGCAAACCAGAGTATGAGGGCTTATACTTTCCTTCTTCTAGCTTACTTGTGCATCTAATTCTAATTGCATTGATATCTTAGGTAAGCTCAATGCAGTTAGACTTTAAGAATTCTAAAAATACTTTTACCTTTTCTAGCGGGTATTTTCTGCCTGCATAAAATGCGTATAACACCAGATCTTCTGGTTCATGGTCGAGTTTAATATTGATCAATGAGCCGTTGTCTATATCTTCTTGGCATGCATGAATGGGTAAAATGGCATAGCCGAGCCCTTTTAGTGCAGCGGTTTTGGCCATGTTGCCACTGTTTACTTTAAAATTAGATTTTACTTGCACTGCTTGTTGCTGTTTAAAACGCCAAGGCATACCTTGCAGTACTGATAAGCTAGTAATACAAGGAACTTTACTTAACTCATCTAGCGAGCGAGGCGGTGGCGCATTGTTGATCAGTTGTGGCGCGCCAACAATGCAACTGGGCCAGCGCAGCAGTTCTTTAGCAACCCAACCTGAATCGTCCAATGGACCACGGCCAAAGCGTAGCACCAAATCAAATCCCTCTAACAAGCCTTCGGTTGGATTTAGTTGCGTATCGCAACTTAGCTGTATTTGTGGGTGCACAGAGCAAAACTCTGCGCTTATTTCGGCTAAAAAAGGCAGATCAGGCATGATGATTTTAAGATGCCCGGCAAGAGAATCACCATACACAGACACCTCTTCTAGCGAGTCATTCATTGCTTGTATCAGTGGGGTGATAGATTGATAAAGTTGTTTACCTGCAGCCGTTGCAATCATTTTTCGGGTGGTACGTTGTAATAACCTTAAATTAAGTTGCTTCTCTAATAACGCGACATGGCGGCTAACATTAGATGTAGGCAATTGCAGTTGTTCGGCTGCGAGTTTAAAGCTCAGTTGTTCATATACGCACTGAAAGCTGAGTAACCACTGAAGTTCGATTTTATCAATCATTAATTAACTCAAAATATGGGATTAATAACGCAATTATTACTAATTTATCTTAAAAAATGACTTTGTGATAATGGTTATTCAGTTAATTATTGAGGTAAAGAATATGAACAGCAAGCGAATTGCCATTGTGGGTGCGGGCATGGGGGGGATAGCGCTGGCCATTCTTGCAGCACGAAAAGGTTATCAGGTGAACATATTTGAGCGCGATAGTGAGATTTCCTCTATTGGTGCCGGGGTAACGTTATGGCCGAATGCAATGTTTGTGTTACAGCAAATGGGCTTGGATAAACAGATCCAAGCGCTGGGCGGTATGCCTTTGTTTATGCGTCAGTGTGATCAGCATGGCACGGTGCAAAGTGAATTTGATATTGCAAAAGTAAATACACTCAGTGGTTTTTCTAGTATCAGTATATTGCGCCGTGATCTTATGAGTGTGTTGGGCCGCACATTAGCTGATTTAGGGGTAAACATACATTTTAACAGCGCAATAACCGTATCAGAGATTGCTCAACTAAAACAAGATTTTGATTTAGTTGTGGGCGCTGATGGGCGGATGAACTCGGTGGTAAGGCAATTTTTATATGCTGAAAAAATCACTCCTCAGTATCAGGGGTTTATTAATATTATTGCTATTAGCCAGTTAAAACCGGGCACTTTAGATAATGTGATCCATGATTTTCGCGGCCGTGGCGAGCGCTTTGGTATTGTGCCTGTTAAAGCAGACCTTTGTTATTGGGCTGCCGGGTGGAGTACAAATATTGATAAAGCGCGGCCGCTATCTGCTTGGTATGAAGAAATGCACCAACGCTTTTTAACTTGGCCAGATGCAGTACAGCAGGTGCTTAAGTCTTATGATGAAAACTCACTCAAACGAATATTTGTGCACGATATTGACCGTTTGCCATATTGGCATCAAGGTAATGTACTGATTATGGGGGATGCGGCTCATGCTCCTTTACCTACTTCAGGGCAGGGGGCATGTCAGGCGCTAGAAGATGCTTGGCATCTTGTACGGGTGTTAGAAAAGTATGATGATTTAGAGCACGCCTTAACGGCTTTTTATCAACAACGCATAGATAAAACCTCAGCCTCTCAACTTGTTGGTCGGCAAGTCGCGCAGAAAATTTTCACTACAGCAGCTGATACCAATGAGACACCAGCGCTAGGTATCTCTGCTCAGCAGTTAGTAACGTTATGGATGCAAGGCTTGAGTAATTAACCTATCGAGCTCTGTTATTTAGGTGCGAGCAAGGCTATTTATGAGGTGGTTATTTGCTCGCTTATTCAGTTACTTGTAAGTTGTGGTTAACAATCCATTAAGTCTGGCTGTGTACAATTGCCGCCTTTACAATTGTTAACCAGTAATGGACTCGTACATTCAATGTCAACCTCAACGTGTTACTCGCCTTTAGCAGCATCGCTGCGTTTTTCAGTTATTAGTTTATCGGTTTTTAGTGCTATGAATGCGGCGGCTGCCGAGCAATTAACAGGCACTCAAACAGAAAAAGATATGGAAGTGATTGAGGTGCGAGGTATTCGCTCTAGCATGGCTGAAAACTTAGCGGTGAAGCGTTTATCAAGTTCTGTGGTTGATGCCATTACCGCTGAAGACATTGGTAAATTCCCGGATAAAAACGTGGCTGATTCATTAGCCCGTGTGCCGGGTGTAGTGATTGAACGTGAAGGCGGTGAAGGATCAACGGTGAGTATTCGTGGTTTATCGTCTGATCTTACTTACACGCAGTTAAATGGTAATTTTATTGCCTCGTCACCAGGAGAGCCATCTCGTTCATTTGATTATGCTTTACTCCCATCAGCGATGATCGCAAGCGTTGAAGTATTCAAATCACCTGAAGCGCGACTAGATGAAGGTGGCGTCGGTGGTACAGTGTTAATGCATAGCCGCAAACCATTGGATATGGATGCTAATTCGGGCGTTTTTAATGTTGAAAGTACTTATGCAGATGTAACGGAAGATTATGAACCTCAGTTTACTGGTTTGTATTCATGGAAAAACGATAGCGATAGCTTTGGTTTTTTACTTGGCTATACCCGTCAAGAGCGCACCAACCGTACGCTCTCTGGTGGCACAGATGCCAATGTTTGGCGTTACACAGGTCAGCAAGCTGTTGATATAAATGGTAACGAGGTTAATAACAGTAATGACTGGGGCGCGGTGACTGATGCCAACGGGCAACGTTATGAGAATATGTGGTTTCCGCAGGTGGTGCGCAGCTCTGTTGTGAATGAAAAACGTGAACGTGAAGGCGTGCAGTTTTCGACTCAGTGGCGACCAACTAATCGCATTGAACTAGGTTTTAATTACTTTGGCTTTAGTTTAAAGCAACAACGCAGCGACTCGGTTGTTGATATGCCGGAATGGGCGTTAAATCCTGACTTTTTAACCGGTATTACACTTGATGAAAGTGGCACAATTGTCAATGGCATGGACTATAGTGCCATGGCCAGTGGCGTTGAAAAAGATATGCAATTGCCGTGGTTGCGCGGCAGTTATGTGGATGAAGAGTCAACCTCTGATACTTTTGATTTTAACTTAAGCTACGAAGGCGACAACTTTACAGCACGCTTTGTCGTTGGTAAAACTAAAGCTAAAGGCGGGCCAAAAGAAAGTTGGCAAGCAGCGTATAAAAGCTCAAACGCGGGTGAGGGGCAAAGTAATATTGAGAACGCCTCGCAAAGTGCCGCTTG
This sequence comes from Pseudoalteromonas sp. SG44-1, assembly GCF_014164315.1. Taxonomy (NCBI): domain Bacteria; kingdom Pseudomonadati; phylum Pseudomonadota; class Gammaproteobacteria; order Alteromonadales; family Pseudoalteromonadaceae; genus Pseudoalteromonas; species Pseudoalteromonas sp. SG44-1. The sequence continues at coordinate 24,217 of NZ_JACJEW010000038.1, read as the reverse complement.
GTCAATCAGTGATGACCGTATTTCGATGCTGATAGACCCAAATACACTCAATAACTTGCTCGCAGGTGTTGGCGGAGGTCGTGATGCAGGCTCATCGAACTCAAGTTTTGTACGTAGCACCTTAGCAGAAAAGTACTACCAAGCTGACGTTGATTTTTATGTTGATTGGGGCATATTGACCACCATTCGCACTGGTGCAAAATACCGTGATGCATCACTGCATCGCGAAACGGGCAACAACTTTTTCCTTGATCCAAGTTTTGATATTGCCGCAGGCGAGGCAAGCGCAGGGGGTATCACGCAATTTGATAGCTATCAATGGAATAATGGTATGCCACAGGCACAAGATGTGTTTAATGTGGAAGGTGAAAGCAATATTGCTGGTGGCTTTAATATCAATTTAATGCCAACTATTAATTGGCATAAATATCGCGATTATATTTACAGTAACTATGTGCCGTATACTCGAATTGAAGATAACTTTGTCTATGATATTGCCGAGCAGATCAGTGCGTTTTATTTACAAGGTGATTTTGAGTACAGAGATATACGCGGTAATTTTGGTGTGCGCGTTGTACAAACCAAGACTAGCAGTGCTTCAACCGATCTCTATACCTTTTTATTGGATGAAACCGATGACGAAACGGGCGAGCAAATCACCGGTGATGATCGTTTAGTTGAGCAATACCAGTTGATCACGCAGCAAACAGCAGACACCCACGTATTGCCGAGTTTAAATATTGCGTGGGATGCCAGTGATGATGTGGTGATCCGTGGTGCGCTTGCTAAAGTGATGTCGCGCCCCGATTACGGCGATTTGGGTAGTCAACAGCGTATTACTTATGTGTCGGACGAATGGGCAGATGATCGCGCCGCTTTTAATGAACAACCCGGTTTTAGTGGTAGTGGTGGTAATAAAAATTTAAAAGCGTTTGAGTCAGTACAAGCCGATTTATCTCTTGAGTATTACTACGCGCCAGGCTCTGCATTAGGTGTTGCGTTATTTCATAAACAGGTCGATAACTTTATCGTGCCACTGGTGATTGATTCACAGCGTGAATTTGCAGGGCAAGCAGGTCTTGTTGATGCTGGTACTATTAGTATTTCCCCGTATAGCACCGTAGGTAATGGTACTGATGCGGTATCAAAAGGGGTGGAAGTGTTTATTCAACACGCCTTTGATAGTGGCTTTGGTATTTACGCAAACTACACGTATAACAACACCAATCAGGCCGATGTAACAGTTGCAGGTGAAAAGTTAGCAGAGTCGCCATTAATAGGCAGTGCTGACTATCAATATAACACCTCCGTTTATTATGAAGGGGATAGTTTTAACATTCGCGCTTCGTACAATAAACGAGGTGAAACGGTGCTCGGTATTAACAGTGGTTTAAATGTCTACCAAGATCCATACCAGCAAGTAGATGTAAATGCAGCATATAACGTTACCGATAACTTAAGCTTTACCGCAGCGGTAATTAACTTAACGCAATCGGAGTCGGTAACACGTTTGGGTAAAGATACCGATGCGCGGCTACTTAATACTAGTTATTCAGGCCGCCGTTATTATGCTGGGATTAATTACAGCTTTTAAGTGTGCTAACAGCGCGATGTATAATCGCGCTTACTAGCTTACTAGCTTACTAGCTTACTAGCTTACTTAGCATAATCGCGCTTTTTAGACATGCCGCCAATGCCCGCATTAAAGCTATTGGTTGGATCTAAATTGCGATAGTTATCAGCAAGGGCTGGTTTTGCATCATAATGATGTCCTACATTATGCTCTGCGGGGTATTGCGCGCCGCGTTGCTCTAATAACTCAAGTAAGGCTGCTTTAATTGCTTTGCCGTCTTCACCTTTACGCACTAAGTAATCTTGGTGAAATACGTGACATAAAAAGTGCCCGTAATACAGTTTCCCTACTAATTTATTGCAGATGCTTGGCGGTAATTTTTCGAACCATTCGTTGTCGTTACGTTTTAAAGCGATATCCAGCGCGAGAATATCTTCGACTTCTTGATGATTTATTTTGGCATATTGCACAGCAGCACCTGCGGCAGCAAAACGTAGTAAGTATGCCGATTTAGCTTCTTGCTCACTACACTGAAAAAAATCAATTTGGTAGTCTTTTTGAACGTGTTCAAGCAATGCAAGAGTTTGTTGATGCGCCTCGCCTTTAACTGTCAAAATGAGCTGATGTTGATATTGACTATTCCATTGCTTGAGCTTATTGGGTGTTTGACTTGGGAACAGTTTTGCGAAGCAATAAACTAGTTTATCAATAGCATTTTTGGATATAAAAGGCAGTTTTTGACAGACGGAATCGAGCTGGCGCTTAATATTAAAAAAAGTAGGCAACCAATTGGTGCCAAGATGTTTAATTAATAATACTGTATCTCGACCATAATTATCAGCAAGCTCAAAAATATCACGGTGTAAATATTCGGCGTAAACAGGCAAGCTGGTGGCTTGCTCTAATAACGTTTTTCGTACCGCTTGCAACGCAGTGGAGGAATTAGTACCGAGGTAAAACGTCAGTTCTTGTTGATTTTTTGCGAAGGTATCTACTCGTACGGCAAATACAGCTAGTTTTCCCGCACAGCCGCTGGCTTGATGTAAACGCCGAGGATCGGCATTAAATCGTGCCGGGGTATCATCATCTGTTTTACGAACCCAATCGGCATATTCGCGATCAGATGCTTTCTTAGCTGTCGTTTTAACATCTTGGGTGCGGTATTTTTTATTTTGTAAATTAGTGAGTATTTGCTCTGGTGTATCGCCAAGTTCAATATCTAAATTATTAATTAAACTGAGGCTACCATTGCTATTTACTTGGGCGTATAAGGCAAGTTCAGTATATGCTGGGCCTCGCTCAACTAAAGCGCCACCTGAGTTATTACATACCCCACCGACAATCGATGCGCCAATACATGATGAGCCAATAACTGAATGTGGTACTCGGCCGTATGGGGCGAGGGCTTTTTCTAATGAGAACAAACTCGCCCCAGGGAACGCGACAATTTGTTGTTGCTCAGCTAATACTTGAATGTCGTTAAGGCGCGAGGTGTTGATGATCACCGTATTGCGATCGCAACCTTGTGTCGGTGTTGAGCCGCCCGTTAAACCGGTATTTGCGGCTTGCATAATAACGATGACCTTTGCACTTACACAGGCTTGTAAAATATGCCATTGTTGTAATAGTGTTGCCGGTTTTACTACTGCTAGTGCCGGACCGTGACCTTCTCTAAAGCCTTTACGGTAAGGAGCAGTTGCACGATCGCTCGTTAATACATAACGTGCGCCAACAATCTTTTTAAAAGATCGAACTAAGGAGGATTGTGACATGAAAACTCTAGTTAAGTGAAGACTTTAACGATGTATCTATATACTGGCTTTTGCGCACACTGGTACGCAATTTTTCTTGTTCTAAAACTTGTGTCGCGTCGATATCATTTAAAGGTATCGCATCTTCGCGGGTTAAGTTGCCATCGGCCACCAGCGATAAATAACGCGAACAACAGACACGTAAAAATGAAGTGAAATTACCAATGTCGTGATCAGCATCAAGAGATTCAAGGTACAGCTTAGTGATCATTTGATTAACGGTCATTTGATCACGAAATGCCACTTCTTCTAAAATATCCCAAAAAAACTCTTCTAAACGAATCGACGTAACAACGCCGTCAATCCGCAGTGATTTGGTACGACAGGTCCATAACCGACTGTCGGCATTAATAAAAAGTTGGCACATGATTAACCTCTTGATGCTGCTGAACTGCGATTATAGCAAGGCTACAAACTGTTTTAACATGGCAGGGTGTGCAGGCCATGCTGGTGCTGTTACTAGTTTGCCATCGGTAATGGCGCCATCCATTGGTAATTCAACGTACTCGGCACCCGCCATTTTCACTTCAGGTTGGCAAGCAGGGTAAGCGGATACTTTTTTACCTTCAATAACTCCTGCCGCTGTGAGCAATTGCGGGCCGTGACAAATAGAGGCAATGGGTTTATCCGCTGTAGCAAAATGCTGAATTATTTCAATTACTTTCGCGTTTAAGCGTAAATACTCAGGGGCACGGCCACCGGGTAAATACAGGGCATCGTAATCAGCGGCATTAATATTGGCAAATGTCGCGTTTAGCGCAAAGTTATGACCGCGCTTTTCAGTATAGGTTTGGTCGCCTTCAAAATCATGAATTGAGGTGGCGATAGTATCACCTGCTTTTTTATCAGGACATACAGCATCAACTTGGTGACCCATCGCCAATAATGCTTGAAAAGGCACCATGTTTTCATAGTCTTCTACAAAGTCACCGGTGATCATAAGTACTTTAGCCATGTTCTGCTCCAGATATTAATTGTGCGTAAACGTATCAGAGTGGAGATTAAGTGCACTCTAATACAATGAGCTCCTAGTAAAACATACACTAATCAGTAACGGGTAATATTCTAATACTACACAGTCATTTTATAGGATATCTTGTTGCCATCGCAGCGCTAAAAAATCAATAAACGCTCTGACCACATTTTGTTGATAATGACGAGATAAATACACAGCCCATAAATGCTGGCCAGGTGATGAAAAAGATGGATTCACTTTAACCAGTTTACCTTGCTCTAAATAGCGATTTGCCAAGTCACACGGCAAATTTGCGATCCCCATTCCTTTGATTGCTGCTTTTAGTAGCACAGACATATCATTAGCATTAATACTGCCTTTTACGGTGACTTTTTCATCCTCGTTATCACTAATAATATGCCATGTTGAACTACCGCTATGCACTAAACAATTGTGTTGCAATAAATCTTGCGGTTTAGTGATTGGACTGTTGTTCGCCAAATAAGTTGGGGAGGCGCAAATAGCCGTATTGATATACATAAGCTTACGCGCAATTAATTGCTCATCAGGCTCATGAGTATAGCGCAGTGCTATATCTACTCGCTCATCAACCAGTTGTGATAACCGATCTGAGAGTACTAGCTGAAAATGAGTATTTGGGTGTATAGCAACAAATTCTTCAATTGCATCAAACAACAGATTTTGGCCAAGTCCAATAGGGGCTGCGACTCTAATGGTACCAACCAGCTCGTTATTATGGTTATGTGCTCTACTTTGTAAATCCAATACGGTGCTGAGTATTTGCTTACAGTAGGCAAGCGCTTCTTCGCCCTGATTGGTTAAGCTGACTTTACGGGTGGTGCGGTGAAATAATCGCAAGCTCAGCCACTGCTCAATGTCTTGTACGTGGCGGGTGACTTGTAAGCGGCTGAGCTCTAAGTGAGCAGCTGCTTTTGTAAAGCTGCCACTGCGGGCGACTTCAACAAAGCTTTGGATTGCAGTTATCTTATCCATTAGCATCCTAAGGTGAACTAATGTGTATCTATAAGGTTTATTTATCATCAATTAATGAGCAAGTAAACTGATTACATCAACTCAGATGATTAATACTTTTTTAAGGATACAGACATGAATATTACTATTTTAGGCGCAACAGGTTGGATTGGTAGCCACATCATGGCGCAGGCAAAAGCTAATGGTCACAATGTGACGGCGGTTGTTCGTGATGCGGATAAGGTGACTGACGGTACAGCGGTAGAAGAGTTTGACTTACAATCTCAAAATGACATTGCAGAAGTATTAACGAACGCTGATGTGGTGATTGCCTCAATCGGTGGACGTGCAGCGGGTAACCATGAATTAGTTGCGCAAACGGCCAAGCGTTTATTAACTGCACTGTCAGGTAGCAGTACTCGTTTACTGTGGGTTGGTGGTGCAGGTAGTTTAGAAGTTGCGTCTGGTGTTACGTTAGTGTCATCGCCGGACTTTCCTGCTGAATATAAAGATGAAGCGTTGGCGCAAGGTGAGGCTCTCAGTGTATTTAAAGCAACAAACACAACCACACAATGGACGTTTGTAAGCCCTGCCGCGGTTATTTACCCTGGCGCAAGTGAAGGTCCGTATCGTATTGGTGGCGATGCGTTTTTTACTAATGAACAAGGTGAAAGCAAAATATCAGTGACTGATTACGCGATTGCTATGCTGGATGAAGTGCAAAATGCCGCGCATATTAATCAACGTATGAGCGTCGCTTATTAAGGGTTTTTCGCAGGGCTTACAAATAAAGTATGATTATTTAATGATACTTTTGAACCCACTTTTATCCTTTGCATTAACCAGCTTTAACCAGCTTTACCTGAGCCTTTTGCAACTTAGGTAAAGCTAAATCTAAAGGTTATTGCTAATGAGCAGCCGATTTTTTGAAGCAATGATATGGCAAAACCTATTTGCTCAGCTTAGTAATACCAGGATGTTATTCGCGTGTAAGCTTACTTTTAGCAACTATTTATTACTTTCACTTTTACAATGATCTCATGTCTAGACTATATTTGAACTGGTAACTGATTAATTATTTTAATTTTAGTGCAATCTTACAATCAGTTTTTGCATGCAAAGATTGCCTTTACTATTGATAAGTGATGCATTGTATTGATGATTAGCTATTCTGATATGGCCGAACGAAAACTTATTATTAGGTTCTTTTCCGTAATAGGTACGTTGACAACGCTTTGTATGGCAATAATCGCTTTGTTTAATAATCAATCTACTTTGGTTTACCCTCTATTAGGCTCATCAATTTTACTTGCTTCCCCTTTTTGCCTTGGTGATAGAGTCGAGATTTCCTCTTTAATTGTTTTGTATACTTTATATGCTTTAATGATTTATTTAGTACTTACAGGAGGGAGCCATGGTACTGGGCCTATTTGGATTTTTATTGTATCTCCGGTAACCTTTTTTGTGCGTGGTTTTAAACGGGGAATCATTGATTTAATTATTTTTGTAATTTGCGTAACTGGCGCCTTTTATTTATCGAGCTACTTTAAATTTTACAGCGGTTACTCGGTTTATTTTCCAATTCGTATTATTGCTTCTTTTATAATTGTTGCGTTATTGAGTGGCTTTTATGAATATTTTCGGCAAATGTATAGCCACCGTTTGATTGAACTTGTACATAAAAATGAGTATTTAGCGACTCGCGACCCTTTAACAAACTTGCCTAATCGACGTTATGCTATGGCGGAACTCGAGCAATTTGATGCCCAGCTGCAAACTGGGAGTATTATCATTGCGGATGTAGATAATTTTAAGGATATTAATGATCAATATGGTCACTCAGTTGGCGATGAAGTACTAAAGCACCTTGCTGATTTATTTGTTGCTCAGTTAAGTGAAAATGATATGGTGGCGCGCTGGGGCGGTGAAGAGTTTTTATTTTTTCTACGCCATAAAAATAAACAACAAGCGACACAATTTGCCAACGATATTCATTATGCTTTATCACAAAATCGTTTAGATATTGGTGTAAACCAGCTGGCTGTTACAGTGAGCATGGGGATCAGTAAACTAACTGCGGATGTGCCGATTGATAAAGCGATGCACAAAGCGGATGAATTGCTTTATCAAGCAAAGAAGCAAGGCAAAAATCAAACGTGTGTTTAGCGCTTATTGGGAACGCTATGAATACATTATATATAACCGGAGCCGGTGTGAGTGCCGCCAGCGGCATTCCTACCTTTCGAGGTGAAGATGGGTTTTGGACTATTGGCAGTAAAAACTATACGCCAATGGAAATGGCTACGCGTGCTATGTATGAAAACAACCCACGGGAGTTTTTAGCTTGGTATTATCATCGCTTTGCTACTTATCGCAACCACGGTCCTAACGAAGTTCATCAGTGGTTGAGCGATAAAAACCTGATCACACAAAATATTGACGGGCTAGATGGCAAAGCAGGCAATAAAAACTATATCGCCATTCATGGCCGGCTTGATCAAATGACTTTGTTTCATCATCAAGGCGATGATGTGAAAGCGCATACGACACCGTGGGATAATGTAGACGAAAGCCGCTTACATGAGTCACTGCTTGAGCTGTTTAACATTGAAAACCAGCAGCCAGTGGTGGATCAATCTTTAAAGCCTTTTGTGTTGTTATTTGATGAATACTACACTGAACTTTATCGTATTAGCGAAGCACAACAGCGGATGCTTGATGCCGATAAAATCGTTTTTATTGGCACTTCGTTTAGCGTTAATATTACCCAAATGGCGCTAGAAGTGGCACGCAATTACGATATCCCAATCGAAATCGTTGATCCAGAACCTGCGCATGTTATGTATAGTAATGTGAGTTATCATAAAATGACTGCATTAGACTATATTCAACGTAACTAAACATAGCAACACTGAAGAGATTTAAATGAAAGATTTAACAGCAATAGCCAATTTATCAATATTATTAGTAGAGCCTTCAGATGTTCAGCAAAAGCTTATTATAAAGTCACTTACTCAATGCGGTGTGTCACAAATTGAAACTGCTACTTCTCAAGCGCAAACGTTAACAATGCTGGAGAATTATCAGCCGGATTTGGTTATTAGCAGCATGTATTTTTCTGACGGTAGCGCTGACTCTTTATTGCAAAAAATCAGAGTAACCCCTGGTATTGAGCATCAAGCTTTTATGCTGGTATCAACAGAGCGCAATAAAACCTATCTTGAACAGTTAAGGCAGTCAGGGGTATTAGCTATTTTACCAAAGCCATTTAGCGCTGAGGCAATTACGCGTGCGTTAAAGGCAACCTTAGATATCATCACTGAAGAAGAAGTTGAGTTAGAGCATTTTGATGTAACGCTATTGCGTGTACTTGTGGTTGATGACAGTCGTTTTGCTCGTAAGCATATTATTAGGGTCTTGGCTGGAATGGGAATACCGACGCCTGTAGAAGCCGAAAATGGCAAACAGGCGATTGAACACCTTAATAGTCAATCATTTGATTTAATTGTTACTGATTACAATATGCCAGAAATGGATGGCAAAGAGCTAACGGAGACCGTAAGAAGCTCGAATGCTTACTCGCATATTCCTATTTTGATGGTGAGTTCTGAGGCAAACGACACTCATTTAGCTAATATTGCTCAAGCTGGTGTAGATGCCATATGTGACAAGCCATTTGAACCTGCCACAGTAAGAGAGCTGCTATTTAAAATAATGTCTTAGATATTCACCTAAATGACTTAATAGCAAGCTGAGTTACTTCAACACTATTTTATTGAGGCTTTAGCTTGTGTTACATCAAGACGAGCTTCAAGAGGATCTGGTGAAAAAGTCGCAGTACCTTGTTTATTCAGTTGTAGGATATAGCGCTCATCTTCTTTAAATGCGCGCCAAGCAGATAACCCCGGCCCATTGGGTGTGCCGTATTTAATAAAATTAGTAACGTAACGATGCATTGTTTTAGCCGTTTGTTTGTCTTGCTCGGTGGTAATATGGCCATACTTAGTTGTTACTGTATTGAAAAAGTAAGGTATTTCAGTCGCGTGCGCTGCGCCTTGTGCAGTAACTGTTTGTGCTACATAGCCAAATCGGTAAATAAACGCGGGCTGTGAAAATTTACTCACTTGTTGAGCAACAAAACGAGCAGGTTCTTGCATTAAGAGGTCTTGACCAGTTTCATAATTAAGTATTGCGAGATCTGTGTTGCCTTTACTGTCATAAGCTTGTTGGGCTTGCTCAGCGCGTGAGCCAAAACTTTTAAATAATGCTTCCTTTGTGCTGTAAATTGCAAAGCCAATATCTTTATCTGTGGTGCCAACCATAGTGGGAACATGGCTAAAGTTACCTTCGTTGAATGCTTCTTCGGTCGATGAACTAACTAATATACCGTCTAAAATGGGCCCGCCAACATAGGTGGGCGCTTCTGGGGAAGGGGTCATATTTGCTAAGTTAAGGCCATCAACAAGCTGCTCGGCGGTTAGCGCACGCAGTGCGTTTAATGCTGCTTTATTATCGCCTGTTATACCGTGCTGAGCTGCAAAGTTAACTCCCACTTGCTCAGCTGATAGGATATTTTTATTATCACTGGTTAGTGGCAGTTGATTAAAAAGCTCTCTGCCACCACCAGACATTATAATAGCTTTATTGAATAATCCTTGTGCAGCAGAGGTTTGCATCATTGCATGCACCGACTTACCGCCCGCAGATTCGCCCATCAGTGTGACTTGCTGAGGATCACCACCAAATTGGCTGATGTTACTTTTGACCCAGTTTAATGCTGCAATTTGATCCATGAAGGCATAATTGCCAAGAGCATCATTTTCAAAGCTACTCAGTGCTGGATGAGCAAAAAAACCAAACCGGCCAAGTCGATAATTAAAGCTGACAAACACCACACCTTGCTTTGCAAAACTTTCACCGGAATACACACCAGGAGATGAACCGCCATTGACAAAGCCACCCCCATAAATCCACACCACTACTGGGTAAGGCTGTTTACTCTGTTTTGCAGGCTTAAACACATTCAAGTATAAACAATCTTCAGCTGGTGGGGTTCCCAGTGGTGCAGCATCGCCTGCAAATGGTTTTTGCATGCAATCTGCTGCGAATTCGGTAGTACTTTTTACACCTTGCCAGTGAGTTACTGGTTGCGGTGCGCGCCAGCGCTTATCATTTATCGGCGGAGCAGCAAAAGGGATCCCTTTAAAAGAAATCACTTTACCCGAATCAGTACCTTGAATTTTGCCGCCAGTTACATCAGCAATGGTATTTTGGGATGGCTCGGAGCAAGCTTGTAGAATAAAAATAGTAGCGATCAGTGATGGAATAAAAAGCAGAGATTTAAGAGAACGCAATACCATTTTTAAGCCCTGTAATGGTTGTTTTAATGTCTATAGTTATCAGATAGTAGCATCTAGACTCGTATAATAAAAAGTGGCTATACAGAGAATAATCAAATGCTATACCGAGAGACTCGTTGTATTTATTAGATTATTAATTCATCAATGCTAGACTTATTGCTACATAAAAATACTTTCGTTACTCAAGCAAATAACTTACCCAAATGTGGGTTATAAAAATGCTAGCATTGCAGTGCTGCCAATAGCTAGATCCAAGTGTATGTAAAGGAATACGTTGATATGCAATACATTGAGTATATTACAATACTTGCTGTGATATCTATCAGTGGTTGCAGTGATATTAAAATAGAGAAGCAGTGCTTTGAGCCCATTCATTATCAAGCAAATAAATTATTTCAAAGTAGTGAAATTCGTGTCGAACCTATATGGGTTGGCCATCCTCGAAACGACTACTTAAAAGATCACAACGTAGAGGGTCATCTCAGCCCTTACGGCGGGTTTGAAAAGATATCAGCCTCTAGTCAGCTTACTCTTACCGGAAATATATATAAGATAACGCCAAATATAGGTGAGCGTTATATTGGCAGAAATTCAGAGTATCTTTTATTTGAAGTCACAGTTGATGCAAAAAAGTATGTGATCTCTGATCAGATCCCTGAGCATATCCAGCTACCTTTACGGTGTTTTTTTAATTAATGGCGTGTCTATATAGATAATGTTATTTCGTTGGCTGCTAGTGGTGCTTATCTTGTCACCTACTTGCATAGTTAAAAACATGGAAAGTCGTTGTTCAAAAATTTAATTTAAATAAGGAAATGTTTAACAATGAAGTATTTTAAAACCCCTGAATTTTTGCATGAAGTGTTTGGCGAAAAACAATCGATTTTAGAGATCACCGGTACTATTTTGTTTGCTTTAGTCGGCAGTTGGGTTATTTATTCGGTTGCGGAGATTGAACTCGATAATTGGCGAGCAATCTTAGCTTTTATATTAATTGCTGACGTATTAGCAGGATGTATTGCTAATTTCACTCTTGGTACCAATGAGTTTTACACAAAGCGTCCTAAAAATAGGCTGATTTTTATTGCCATTCACGTTCATATAATAGTGATTGCGTGGTTACTTTCACAGCCACTAGATACTGCACTGCTTATGTGGGCATATACGATAGTGGCAGCATCTGTTGTTAATGCGTTACATGGTAAATCAATACAGGGTTTTATTGCTGCAAACTTAATGTGTTATGGCATCTTTTTGTTGATTTACTTATCGCTGCCAACGTGGTTTTTGATGGTGAGTCTATTTTTTATGATCAAAGTTTTATTTAGTTTTGCTGTTGATCACTATCGGCAATCAGCCTAGATGAATCCACTTAGGTATAAAAACCAGTACAGCTTAATTGTTGATGCTCTGCAAAATAAAGATGCGTTAAGTGAGTCGCAAGTTATCGCATCAATTAACCGATTAAAACAGGCGCGTTTAAGTTGCAGTAATTAATTTACTGCTTGGATCAAATTAAATGCCCTGTTAAGGGCATTTATTACTGTCGAGTCCGTTAATTACTCGGCATCAAAAATAACTCTCGTACATTGCAACGTGGGTTTGCCTCTATAGCAAATAGTACCGCCTCGGCTACGTCATTTGGGTCGAGTTTGTCGGGTTTTGCTTCATCAAAAAAAGGCGTATTGACCATGCCTGGGGCAATAGTGGTGCAGCGTCCTTGCCATGGCTTCATTTCTTCAGCTAAGTTTTGCCCAAAACCGTAAGCAAACCATTTTGTTGCGCCATAAACAGAGCCTTTAAGGGCAATCCGTCCTGCGGCGGAGCTGGTTAAAATAAAGTGTCCTGTGGTTTTTCTTAGGTGTGGCAGAGTGAGTTTTGCGGTGTAAAGCAGTGCGTTGATATTAATATCAATCATTGTTTGCCATTGCTCAGGATCGCCCTCTTCAACACCTGGCGTTTGAACACCCATACCGGCATTGGCAAATGCAACATCAAGGCGGCCAAAGTATTTTACACCTGCATTAACTACGTTTTCAAGCGATGAAAAATCAGTGGCATCTGCGCAAACGGCTAATGCGTTATCAGCCCCTAACTCTTCAACCAGCGCATTAAGTTTGTCTTCACTGCGAGCGGTCAAAATTACTTTATGACCGTTTGCGACTAAGGTTTTTGCTGTTGCTTCACCAATACCACTGGAAGCGCCTGTAATAAGTACAACTTTCTCTTTACTCATGACTTACTCCTCGATTAAATCTGAGACTAGGTTTGATACTCTTAGTAGTGATGGTAACAGTGAAGGATTAACCTCCATTGAATGCTTATTACACCAACTTGCTGGCTTGCTTTAACTATATGATTTTTAATTGTTTTTAAAGATTAAAATAAAAAGTTAGGTTTATATTTATTATGCTATATAATCGCGCGGTTTCGCTTTGAGGCCAGCTTATTTTTTAGCAGGCTACAAATCGCAAATGGTTATAGCAGCTCACACTTATTGGCTTATAACAATGTGGTTTTAACCTTGTGTAAGCTATGTTAAACCTTGCTCAATTGCAGCAATTACTTAGTGGAAATAAACAGTGAAAGATAAGTTATTAGTGTTTTGGCAAAATCATTCAGAAACCATAATGACTCTAGGTTATAAACTGATTCTAGCGTTGGCTATTGTTATAGCTGGTGCTCTAATTGCGCGCTCTGTTAAAAGAGCGATCCAAAACTCTAAGTCGCCTCTTAAGAAAATGGATAAAACCTTACTACCAATTTTATCGAGTGTGCTGGGCTACTTGGTGTATATCATTGCAGGGTTGTTTATTTTAGATATTTTTGGTGTTAATACAGCCAGTTTAATTGCACTTATGGGGGCCGCTGGCCTTGCGATTGGCCTTGCGCTAAAGAATACCCTCAGTAATATTGCCGCAGGTATTATGTTATTAATACTTAGGCCATTTAAAGTTGGTGACTTTGTTGATGCCAGTGGCACAACGGGTACTGTGAGTGAAATTAACCTCTTTACAACTATTTTTAAAACCAATGATGGCCTGTATATCGCTTCGCCAAATGGCAAAGTGTGGGGTGGCAATATTAAAAACTTCACTCGCAATGGTAAAAGACGCATGGATATTGTAGTAGGTATTTCGTTTGCTGACTCAATAGATGATGGCTTAAATGTACTTAAAGAAATAGCCGCATCAGAAAGCCGATTATTAGCGGATCCAGCACCTAAGGTGATGGTGACATCGATAGCTGAAAGCTCAGTGAATATTCAATTACGTGCGTGGACAGTTAACGGTGATTATTGGCAAACAGTCTGGGATCTTAATAAACGCGTAAAAGAGTCTATTGAGCAAGCAGGACTGACAATTCCATTTCCGCAGCGTACGTTACATATATCGGAGTCGATGGCATCGGCAATAACCGTTAACAAGGATGTATAAATAACAGATAGTGATTTAATATATTAAATAGCAATCTGTCAGCTTAACGCCAGTTAATTAATATTGACTGGCGTTTTCTTTTTGTGCTCATTGAAAACATGCTGATAAGTTCGTCTACTTGATCCCATTTTATCTGTTCTGTCAACGTATCAGCAGCGATTTAAACGTTATAGTAAATGCCTTTATGGTAGGTTACAAAAACGAAGTGACTGCTGATAACATTATAAGGTTGTAAGCGATTGACGAATTTAACTCACTTAAGTAATTTATAAAACAGCACAGTACTTTGTAATTCGCCCGATGAACTAAGGGCAAACTGTGGTATTTCACCGGCTTCTATATAGCCTAATTTTTCATATAAAAGTGAGGCAATATCGCCTAAGCGGGTATCCAGTACCAGTAGCTTTAATTGTTGCTGCAGCGCACTTTTTTCAAGGGTATGCATAAGTTGTTTTGCAAATCCTTGGCCTTGGTATTGGCTATGTACCATTAGCTTTTCAACCTCACCGCGGTGAGCGCCATTAGCTTTTTGACACAGCGATAATTGCACTGCACCAATTACCTCAGATCCTTCGGTGATAACAAATAATTCGCGGCTATCATTTAATAAATCGCATTCAATACTGTGCCAGTAGTGATCTGCTTGTGCGCGCGTCAATGGCGCTATAAAACCAATCGATGCACCATTGTTAACGCTATCAACCAGTAAATGATTTAGCGATTGCTGATATCCCGCTAGTGAACTGATTTTATGTATTTGCGTATCTACAACGCTTGTATCTTGCATGGTTTATCCTTCTAATTGAAATGGATACACAGAGCCTAGGTGCAGATGTTGAGTTAATTCATCCAGCGCTTGCCAGCTTTCACGTAACAAGTTTGGATCTGCAAAATCATCATTACTAAGTTTGTCACGATAGTGCTTATTTGCCCAATCACATAGTTGTTGGTACTTACTATCGTTTAAAATAACCGCAGGATTGACTGCCGCGAGTTCTTGCTGATTTAGCGCTACACGTAAACGTAAGCAAGCAGGGCCACCACCATTTTGCATGCTTTGTTTTAAATCAAAAAATTGCACTTGATCAATTGGATTGTCTGCAAGGATCATTTCTTCAATATAACTGTTAACTGCCTGATTGTTTTTACATTCTTGTGGAGCAACTAGTAACATTTTGCCATTGTTTAAACTAACCAGTTGGCTATTAAATAAATAGCTAGTTACAGCATCTTGCACGCTTACTTTGGCTGTTGGCACCTCAATAATATGCAGTGTTTTGTCGCCAATATATGCATCTTTTATTTGTTGTAGGGCGAGAGGCTGATTTAAGAAAGCTTGCTCGTGACAGAGTAATACATTGGCGTTACCCACCGCGATTACGTCATTATGGAACACCCCTTGATCAATCACCTCAGGGTTTTGTTGAATCATTAATTGGCTAGATGGTTTTAGCTGATGTAGTCGGCATATTGCTTGTGATGCTTCAAGTGTCTGCCTTGCAGGAAATTTAACTGGCTTAGGCAGTGCGCTGTTAAATGCGCTGGCACCATATACAAACAGCTCCAAACCTTGAACACCATGCTCGTCGCCTAAGCGAGTATGGTTAGCCGCGCCCTCATCACCAAAAAAACCTTGATCTGGCAAATGGGTATGATGACTAAAGTAGCCTTCGTTATTAAACATGGCTTTAAGTAATCGTGTTGTTGTTTGAGGCTCAAGGGAGCGATGAAATTTGTTATTCAAATTAGCAGCAGTAAAGTGAACTTTGCCATCAAGTGTGTCGGCTGATGGTGATACAGTGCCGGCATTGGCAGTCCACATTGATGATGCTGAATAACATGCGCGAACTAAAACAGGATCAGCTTTAAACGCTTTACTGATCACTTGTTCTGCAGTGCCTGTAAATCCTAAACGACGCAATACATTTATATCAGGGCGGGCATGTGGGGCAAATACCCCTTGAGTTAGTCCCAAGTCATGCATAGCTTTCATTTTCGCTAAGCCTTGCAGTACCGCCTCTTTTGGATTGGAGTAACTTGCCGCATTATTTAATGATGCTACGTTACCGTATGATAATCCCGCGTAGTTATGAGTCGGGCCTACAAGGCCATCAAAATTAACTTCTACAGCTGTCATAGTTATCCTGCAATTTTACTAATTTTAGTGTATTTAAACTATACAGAAAATAATCAGTAGTAGGTTAATTAAAATTAGCTAATTCTAGCTCTACGCTCTGCAAGTTTTGTTGCAAACGTTTTTGTGCTGCGAGTAGGTAGCTTTTTTGCTGTGCTATTTTTGCTTGTTGTTGACGCAGTGCTTTATAGATAACTCGTTTGGGCAAATCATAGTGCTCAGAGGCTTGGCTAATTGTTAATTGATGCACCGACAACTTTTTAAGCGCTTCATCTAAGTGCGGGTAGTTACTTAACATATTCACGCTCCTTTTCTGCGGTGGTATGTGGATCATTAGCATGGTGAATATGCCAAATGCTTATATCTAAGCGCCATAGTAAATACAACATATGATAAATATTAGTCATAGCTCGCTCCCTGTAGACGAGGTAAATGAAGGTAAAACTCAGATTAGTGAGTTACTCTTTTGTAAGGAAGATCTGTGCCAGTCTTAATAATTATTTTTAGTTAAAACAAATCAATAGCTTAAGGTTTTTTCGTTGTTGTATGATTGAGTATAAGCACTAATGTAGTGAAAAATAATGATGGCTTTGCACTTTGCTGGAGCAGAAGGGGAATTATTTGCGCGTTCAGATGAGCGCGCAATAATATTAAGTAAGTTTAAAACCCTTCAAGTACCAGCTTACCGCGAGATTGATGAGATTCTAATATTGCGTGCGCTTTGAGCAGGTTTTCTATATTAATTTTTCCTAAATGTTGGCCTAAGGTAGTTTTAATGATGCCGTTATCAACTAGCTCTGCTAATTCAGTAAGTAACTGATGTTGCGCTATCATATCGTCAGTTTGGAACATTGAACGAGTATACATAAACTCCCAATGTAGCGAGATACTTTTGCGCTTGAGTTTTAAAATATCAAAACTTGCTGGGTCGTCTATTAAAGCTAATTTACCTTGTGGTTTGATCACTTTAATAATTTCATCAAGATGTTGATCGGTATGAGTGAGGCTAACGACATAATCAAATTCGGCAAGATTATGCTCTGTTCGTTGTGTATCTAAGCTTTGTGAGTGATCAAGCACTTGATCAACACCTAGCGCATTTAACCAGCTAACACTATCTACGCGTGATGCTGTGCCTATCACCGTTAAGTTGGTTAGCTGTTTAGCCAACTGCACTAAAATTGAGCCAACACCGCCTGCGGCACCAATAACTAATAATGAAGCTGGTTTTGCATTGTTGGAACGTGATATTTGCAAACGATCAAACAGTAATTCCCAGGCTGTAATACTGGTTAGCGGTAACGCAGCAGCTTGGGCATTGTTCAAGGTAGTAGGCGCACGGCCAACAATACGTTCATCAACTAGTTGAAATTCAGCATTACTGCCTGAGCGCGTTAAATCACCGGCGTAATAAACCCGATCGCCCAGATTAAATAAACTTACCTTATCACCAACAGCTTTTACGATCCCAACAGCGTCCCAACCAATGACTTTATGACCTTGTTCAGGGCTAACATTTGCGCGGATCTTCGCATCGACAGGATTAACTGAAATTGCTTTTACTTCGACCAATAAATCGTGACCGGATGCTGTTGGAATAGGTAACTCGATGGCTTCGAAAGAATGATTACTAAGTGTTTTGGTTGCTGTTTGGTATCCAATGGCTTTCATGAGTTGCTCCGTTAAATTGTTTTGCTGCACCCACTATAACGCAGTTTTATAATAGAAAAAGAGTGGGGTATGTATACACGAATCTCTCTCAAAATTTTTGATAATTAACTTAAGTCAGTATTGAGTTTATCAAGTAAAGTAATTAGTTGTGTGGCTTCTTGCTGTGTAATAGATGGAAAACAGCAACGAATTTGCTCAGGGATGTTCGCTGCTTGTTGTTGCAGCTGTATGCCATGTTTGTGTAACTTTACGACTCGCTTACGTTTATCTGTTTCATCTTTAACCACGGCTAATAAGCTTTTATCGGTCATTTTTTTCAAAATTTGTGTCATGGCGCCGCCATCTATTGCGGTTTTTTCCAGCAGCTGTGCAATACTGATCTCATCTTCTTCCCAGAGCGCCATCATCACCACATACTGTGGATAGGTCAGCTCAAGTTCGTTTAGTGCATCTCGATAGGCACGTACCACTGAATTGGAGGCCATATACAGACGATGACAAATTTGATTATCTAATTTCAATTGTGGATATTTCATAGTAGCTCTCGAATGATGATACTGCATTTTAATTTGCATGCAAAATATTTGCAATGCTCAATAAACTACTTTATTATTTTGTACGCAAAGTAAATTTAGTCCCAACCTTAAATAAGGAAAACATTATGAAAGAATTACTACAAGTCGCGTACACAGCTAAAGCAACTGCAACGGGTGGCCGTGAAGGGTCTGCAAAATCAGACGATGGCCGTTTAGATGTGGCACTTTCAACTCCAAAAGGGTTAGGTGGCGATGATGGTCAAGGTACTAACCCTGAGCAGTTGTTTGCAGCGGGTTATGCAGCGTGTTTTATTGGCGCATTAAAATTAGTTGCAGGCCAAGCTAAAGTTAAGTTACCTGCTGACACCCGCATTGATTCAGAAGTATCGATTGGTCCAATCGAAGGTGGTTTCGGTATCGCTGTAAAATTAGCTGTTTTTGTAGGTGATGTAGATAAAGACACCGCAGAAGCGTTAGTGGCTAAAGCACACGAAGTTTGCCCATATTCAAATGCTACTCGTGGTAATATCGCAATTGAATTGTCGGTTATCTAACTTATTGTAAATTTGAATAATTTATATTTTAAAAGGCGCATTTTTTATTTTAAATACGCCTTTTTTGTGGCTGTTTTTTATAATTATGAGCTTTTTAGAACGCCATTTATAACCAAGACGCGTTATTGTGATAATTCGTACTTAATATTCAATCCTCAGTTTGTGCTACCCGACAACCAACATCCCCCATTTTTATTTTGCCATATTAAGACTATTTATAGAGTGCAAAGTCATTGCCAAGCGTTTACACAAATAGTTCAGCAATGATCAACTCGATGTCTAAATTGGTTTTGTTATCGCGAAAACTTTTTAGCTACTGGTAAAATTAAATAGTATTAGCGCAGCGTTAGTATGTTTTTTTCAACAAAATAGATTAACTTATGAATAATTGAACTAGAATGTAAACGTAGTTTTAATTAAAGGATAAGTGGAATGCGGCAATTAGCGTTGGCGAAAAAGTTACTATGGCTTACTTTAGGTAGTATTTTTATCACCGTTGTAGTGCTATCGAGTGTGCTTTGGTGGCAATTATCAAGCAGCAATAAAGTGTTATCAGCACAAGCTGAAAAATTGATAGTTACTGAGGTAGAAGAAAAGCTCACCAGCAATGCTGCTGTGTACGGTGAAAAAATCGCAGGATTTATCAACGAAGCGTATCGAGTGCCTTTTTCACTCGCAGCAATACTTGGTAATGAATCAGCTAAAGATGCTTTAACGCGTGATTCAGTGGTACAGCTTAATAGCTCTATTATAGAAGGTAATTCAATACTTTCTTCAATCTACTCGCAATTTGAAGCTAATGGTTTTGATGGTAACGATCAACAGTATAAAAATGGCTATGATCATTCAGTCGCAGGCCAAGGCACCTTAGAGATTTACTTCACTCGCAGCCGTGAAGGTGTGATTGAACAGCAAGTTGTTGAAGATGCAGCAGAAAAATACGTTACGACCTTAAACGAATTTGGCCAACGTGAAGCTGAATGGTACTTATGTGCTAAAGACACTAAAAAGCCGTGCATAATGGAACCCTATCTGTACGAAATATCTCCCGGCAATTCTGAAATGATGACTTCTTTGACTGTGCCAATACTTCGCGACGGTAAGTTTATTGGCCTCAGTGGTGTTGATATTACACTGCCAGTTTTTCAAACCATGACCGAGCAGTTATCAAAAGAATTATATAATGGTCAGGCGCGAGTTACCCTATTAAGTTCGATGGATTTAATTGTGGGTAGTAGTCATAACAAAGACAAACTTGGCCGTCCGCTAAAAGAAGCCGTCTCAGCCTCGGTGTTAAAAAATTATACTAGTTTGAAAGAACGCTCTGGAGTACAAAAGGGTGAAAATGAATACTTAGTCAATTACCCAATAGATATTAAACTTGCTGGTCGCCAGTGGACTTTATTAGTTGAAGTACCAGCAGAGCTTGCACTGCAAGGGCCACAGCAGCTCAGCGCGAGTATGCAAGAAAATGCCAATACACTAGGTGGGCTAATTTTAATATCAGGCTTAGTGATTGCTGGCGCTGCCTTTATTATTATGACTTTAGTTGTCAAAAGCATCGTTGCACCGCTGCAACAAATTCAGCTACGGGTTGATAATTTAGCCAGCGCGGATGGGGATTTAACACAAACGTTAACGGTTGACACTCATGCTGAGTTAATAGCGCTCGCTGTTGGGTTTAATGCATTTTTGGAAAAATTACGTGATTTAATTGCGCAACTTAAAGATGTATCAGGGCAGACTAAAGAGCAGGCGCAAATTGCCGCACATGTAGCCGTTGATACTAAGCAAAATGTGCAAGCTCAGTTTCAAGAAATTGAAAGTGTAGTAACGGCAATGAATGAAATGAGTGCCACCGCCCTTGAAGTTGCCCGTGCTTCAGAGCAATCAGCGCAACAGGCAGATGAAATCAATTCATTAGTGGTCAGTAGCGAAGCGAGTTTATCGTCTGCGGTATCACAAGTGAAAACGATGTCTGAAGAAATAAAGCAAGCCAATCAAGCCGTAGCCAAGGTGGCGGCGCGTAGTAACGATATTACACAAATTTTAGATGTGATCCGCACTATTTCAGAGCAAACTAATTTACTCGCACTTAATGCTGCGATTGAGGCAGCTCGCGCTGGTGAACAGGGGCGAGGCTTTGCTGTCGTAGCCGATGAAGTACGTGCTCTGGCATCTAAAACTCGTGCGTCAACAGATGACATTAGTGGCTTAATTGACAACTTACAGCTTGAAGTGGGTAATGCCTCAACAGTGATTGAAAAAGGGGTTGTGCGAGCACAAACCGCGGTTGATGAAACCACCGTTGCCTTTGATGCTTTGCACAGTGTGGTAATTAAAGTGGAAGAGATCACTAATCAGATCACCCAAATAGCGACGGCTGCTGAGGAGCAAAGCTCTGTAACCGAAGAAATTAATCGTAATTTAACGCGGATATCTGATGCCGCATCACAACTTGCTGATTTATCAACTCAAGCCGGCGATGGTAGTCAAATGCTCAATCAGCTCGTTGCACAGCAAGACGATGAACTGAATAAATTGAAAACATAATACCTTCAATACGATTAAATTGGTTTTGTATAAAATCGGTATAACTTAACCGTTCGCTCAAACTAGCAACGCCACTTCGGCGTGGTTAGTTTGAGTTACATTATCAATTCTAAACTAGATCAACTCTAATCTAGCTGTAGAAAATAATACAAAACCAAACAGCGGCAAAAGCATTTCAACGGGCTACCTCTTTTAAATTAGTTATGTCTTTTTATATGGTAAGTCATCAGTCCAGCCAATTGATTCACTCGATTACTGTTATGCCGTTACTATTTAAAAATAACCTGTTTGTTACTGCGAATGTAAATACGTTTTTCAGGTTTTGTCCATTCGCCTTTTTTTAAATAAGAGGTAGAGACAACAAACTGCTCATCTTTAAAATTACTGGTTGATTTTACTTTTGTGATGCCTTCTTTTGAACCTGTTACGGTTTCGTATGCTACAAATTGCGTAGGGCTCAATACTTTCATGGTGCCTTGTGTGTAAAACCCTGCGGTGGTGAAATAATAAAAAACTAATGACTGCTTTTTGCTATCCCAAAATATCATTGATTCGCCGCCATATTCACCTTCATTAATGGAATGAAGGGTACGAATTGCTTTCCCATTGAGGGCTCGCTCCCAGCGACCTACATCCTGAATCTTTGGCTTATTATCGGCAACATTGAAATCAGCTTGCCATGTGCCGAGGTAAGGTTTAAATACTTCAAGCTCTGGTGCTAAGTCAATCGTTTGTGCACTAATAGTACCAGCGTAGATAAAGCAAAAAGATAGTAAAAGTGTTTTTAGGTATGACATAATTGTGCCTATCATTATTAGTTTTTCAAATTGTAGTATAGGCGAGAGTCCGTTGATTAAAAAAACATTATTGCTTTTTTCTGTTAGTTTTCTAGTTGTATTAGTGATTGGTGGGCTGCTTGATTATTGGCCATATTTGGTTGCCAGTGTTTACTGTACTATGAGCAGTATTACGTTTTTAGTTTATAAATGGGATAAGCGTTTGGCGATAGAGTCAACAGATCGGCCTATTAGAGTGCCGGAACGTAGTTTACATATTTTAGCATTAATTTGTGGTTGGCCGGGAGCACTGATCGCTCAGCAATGGTTAAGACATAAATCACAAAAACGTACTTTTATTGCGTTACTTTGGCTCACTATCATTATAAATACTTCTGTATTAGGGGCTGCCTATTATTGGCAATTGCTTTAAATTGATGCACTATCAGGTAACCTAAAAATAACAAAAGTCCGATTTTATGTATTTTTTATATCGCTGCTATCATTTTATTTTAAAATGTATTGTTATTTTTATTGGTATTCCTGCTCCGCGTTTGTATCAAGGTTATAGCGGGTTTAAGCAATGGCTTGCATTACTTAATCCTAATAAACCTGTGTTAGTTGTAACTGACAATACGTTAAATAATTTAGGCGTTGTTGCTCCCATTTTAGCTTTGCTGGATGAGCATGCAATCTCTTGGCAGCTGTTTAGTGACGTTGATGCTAATCCAACGATTAGCAATGTTGAAAGTGGTTTAGCACTTTATCAGCAATACACATGCCAGAGTATTATCGCCGTTGGTGGCGGCTCAGTAATTGACTGTGCCAAATTAATTGGCGCACGTGCAGTAAGACCTAATAAATCAATTAAGCAGTTAAAAGGCTTGTTTAAAGTACTGAAAAAACTGCCCCCGTTATGTGCCATTCCAACAACCGCAGGTACTGGCTCAGAAACGACCGTTGCTGCGGTGGTAAACGATCCGCAAATGCAAACAAAATATGCCGCCACTGACTTTGCTCTTGTACCAAGTGATGCAGTTTTAATTGCTGAGCTAACACAAACGGTGCCTGATTTTATTACCGCAGCTACAGGTATCGATGCACTCACGCATGCACTTGAGGCATACATAGGCACTAATGGCCTTGCTTTTAGTGATGACAAGTCATTGCGAGCAATCGAACTTATTTTACAAAATTTATTAACAGCGTATAAAAATGGTAATGACTTAGTTGCGCGGGAAAATATGTTACTCGCTTCATTTTATGCAGGACAAGCGTTTACCCGAACATCTGTAGGTTATGTGCATGCTATAGCGCATCAATTTGGCGCGCAATACGGCACAGCTCACGGTTTAGCAAATAGTGTGGTATTGATGCATGTGCTGAAATTTTATGGTTCCAGTATAGATAAAAAGCTGGCGGCTATTGCTGATCATTGCCAATTAACACAATCACACCAAAAACCAGCAGAAAAAGCGGCAATACTATTAAACACCTTAGAGCAGTTACTTATTGATCTAGCGATCCCTCATCATTTAAAAGAGCTAAAAGTAGCTGATATACCAAAGCTTGCTGATGCTGCAATTGTAGAGGCTAACTGGGACTATCCAGTACCAAAATTTATGAACGTAGCTCAATGCCAAGCCATTATTCATAAAGTAGTGAGTGATATGTAATAAATGAAAACCTTCCCATCAGTACCGATAGGAAAGGTTTAAGCGCGTTAAATTAGCGTTTTAGCCTAAGGGATCCCCAAAAATAATTATTAAGTTTCAATTACATCACTCACATCCATATTTTTCCAATCGATTTGCACTACTACCTGTACGAAATAGGCTAGTCCTTCCAAATAATCTCGCCGTCG
>NZ_JACJEW010000037.1:0-46168 GCF_014164315.1 Pseudoalteromonas sp. SG44-1 | reverse complement strand
ATGCCGAACTCAGTAGTGAAACGAAACAGCGCCGATGATAGTGTAGCATTTGCTATGTGAAAGTAGGACATTGCCAGGCTCCAAATTGAGAAAGCCCGACTAGAAATAGTCGGGCTTTTTTACGTCTGGAATAAAGAAGGTTCGAGGTGAAAGGTAATAGGTTAAAGGAAAAGAATAAGAGCCTAAAGCCTACTCTATACATTTGCTATGTGACTTTTTACCGCTGTGGGCACCACGACATCCTAAGGCGTAGCGCACCATGGCTCCAAATTGAGAAAGCCGCTTCAGAAATGAAGCGGCTTTTTTACGTCTGCAGGAAAGCTATTGGCTTCGAGCCGTCAGTGTTAACCTTTGACATGCGTGCGCCATTTTTAATCTTGAGAAACTAGCGCCCTTTAAAAGGAACTGCTATCTAGAAAATGCACTTCTAAAACAACCCATATTCTGCTGTTTCTTCAGCATGTTGATGCATTAAGTGATCAGGTCTAAAGATTGCACTTGGGTCTATGAGTACGCTATGTTTATGCTCAAGTTTTATTAATCCTCGCATCATATTTTTGGTCTGCGGGTCAATGTCAAAACCTACATCTGTTAGCTTATCTAAAGGCTTGATATCTTCTTTTTTATAACTGATATTATCCTCGACTTTATCAACAAGTAGTCCTATATGTGGGTTTCTACCATCTTTTGTGGTAAAAATGATGATTGGCTTATAATCTAAAATAATTTGTTCTTTGGCTGATTCGAACAGTCTAATTAATTGCATAAAATTGCTGTTTCGCTCAATATTTAGGTCAATAAGAGCTTGCTTTGGATTGCCTTTTTTTACTAGTTCAATTTGCTTATTAGCACGACTATACAAGCGTGCATGAGGGATCTTAAATCGTTCTATAATTGCTTTAAGATCTTCATTTTCGGTTTTAAAGCTGCTGTACCATTTTGCAAAGTTAGATTGCTGAATGTCAGTGTTGTGGTTAAAAGGTTGATTTTGGTTAATGCTATTTTCAAGTGCGAAAAACCATTCGTGTTGTTTTTGTTCCCACTCACTAAATAAATTCACTAATGATAAGTTGGTATCTTGAGTTGATTGTTTGTTGAGGATAATACCTAGATCAAATATTGGAGTGGGGGTTTCCATATAGTCTTTAACACCAATAAAACTTTTATTGTCGTTAGGTAATGAGGTTAAATTATCTTCAAAGCGTTCAGTTAAAAGTATGTCGAGAATTTTTAATGAAATTGTTTTCTGGCCTACTCTAAAATTAATTAAGTCCATAGTGTCCTCACCTCCTAAATATATAGCTTAATAATAGAACATTATTTAGAAAGCGCAGCTATTTTGTTAAAACACAGAGCGATAGACAGTATGCTTATTCTTATCAGTTTTATTGACGAATAACGCGTTTATTTGTTTATCTTCACTAAAAATAATATTTAGGCGCTGCATTAAACAATTATGTTGCAGTGGTTGCGGGCAGCGTTGTGCTGCGGCGCTAAACACCATTGCATTGAGATAGCCTTCAAAGTGCAGACGATTAGGTGTGTTAATTTGCGCTGCAGCCATATCTTTTAAGAATTCAGTGCACCAATAGGCGTCACATTTATTAGGGTTAGGGACTACTTCGGTCGCCATAAGTTTACTGGAGTATTTTAGGCGAGCAAATAAGTCATTGCTTGAGGCAAAAGATATGCTGGTGTAGTCAGGCATAAACTGTTGTTCATGGGCACTATTTATAAATTCAGATAATGGTTTGTATGTGCCTACTAAGCAAATGGCTGTAGCACCACTGGCTTTTAGTATTTCTAAGGCGCTCATTATCTCATTACTGTTTCGTTGATAGCGCGCGACTTTAACTGGCTTTAGATTGTGTTTGGCGAGCGATTCTCGCAATCCAGATTCTACTACAAGACCAAATTCATCTGCTTGAATTAAAAATCCAATACGTGTGTGATTGTTTTCTTCGACTAGGTATTTTATTTGCTCGTCAGCTTCATCATCGTAGCTAGCTCTTATGTTGAATACATTAATTGTTGGCTGATAATGCAAAAATTTAGCGCCGCTGTAAGGCATTAAATATGGAATTTGCAGTTGTTCAAGGATTGGTAAAACAGCAAAGCTTGTTGGAGTTCCCATTGCACCGAATAGCGCATCTACTTTGTCTCGATAAATAAAGTGACGAGTATTACTTACTGCGCGTTTTGGTTCATAGCCATCGTCGGCGACTATTAATTCTACGTGTGCTCCATTGATACCTCCGTTTTTATTTAGCTTGTTAAAATAGATATTACTACCTAGGTAAAGTTGTTCACCAATTTGTTTGGCAGGTCCTGTTAACGCGGTAGACATGCCTAATTTTATCGCTGGCTTGTTCTCGGCATAGGCGAAATTGCTATGTGAAAATAAAAAGAAGAAAAGAACGCTAAGGTAATTTTTTAAGTAAGTATTGTTCATACCAATTAGTAACAGCCTGTTTGAATAGTTTATCGAGTGATTTTTTACCACGGATCTGTAAAACTATTTGTGCCTTTTGTGATGACCAGTTTTGTAATATTAGTCTAATAAAAAGACATTTGGTATTTTCATCGCAATTAGATAAGCTGCTTGGTGTGCACCAAAGTGTCCGCCATAATAAAGGTTTGATGGTAAAAATTTGGTAATCTGTTGTTAGTAATGCAGCTAGACGTGTATCTTGGATGTTATCAGCGTTATGTTGAGCACAGTCACGCAGTACTTGTTCGACTAATTGTTGATCTAACTGATTGAAATGATCAAGTAGTTGCAATGCAAAGTCTGATTGAAAATCAGTTTTCAGATTTTTAATTAGCGAGCTGCGATCAGTTAAACTTTTAGCCACAAGAGCTGCATGTTCTGCAGTCGCTTTATCTTGCATAAAGCCTAGTTTAACTAAACTAAACCCCGCCATTTGCCAAAACTTGAGTAGGCTCGCATTAGCGCCAAAGCTGGCTCCAAACCAGTCACAGCTCGATGCTAGTTGCCGTTCACAATGAGCAATAAGTTGTGAGCCAATACATTTACTATGCTGTGATGGAGCTACAGCAATGCGCACAACACGAGCACACAACCTTGTTAGTACGTCAGCATTAGCACTTAACTGTGCTAATGTTTGCGCCATCAAATGCCCCTGTGGGCGACGTTGACCACTAACAACCTGTTGACTCAAGTCTGCGGTTAAACCGCCTTCAATCGCAATTAGGCATACTGCAATAATAACGCCTTGTTGCTGACATACAAAGATGCGTTGCTCTGTCGCGTCGAGTAAGTGGCGCAAGTCATTCACGCTAGTTTGATAATGCGCTAATGCTAATAGCCCAATGACTTGACGCAGTAGTGCTTCATTTTCAGCAAGGTGTTGGGGAGTCAGTTCAGAATAGAGCAGAGCGCTGGTGTCTAGCGTAATATCTTGATAATCGGCGTCAAGTGCTAACAAATTACAAATATGCTGTTCTAGCGGATCATTCGCTGCGAAGCGAATTGGTTGCTCTAGAGTAACACTATGCATATTTTTATAATGTTGCTCTAGGTAACGTTTGAATTTTAAAGTATACCCGCGGCCATTCCCTTCATAACCTACCATAGTGCTGGCAAATATAATGCGGGGATAATGCGTGAGCATTTTAATTAATAATGGTACTGGGATCGCAGCAGCTTCATCAACCAACAATACATCACAGTCAGGTAGTTCATTTAGTAATTGATCGGGTGCGATATAATGCAAGTTGGCGAGTTGTTTATCCCGAGTTTGATAGCTTAATCCTCGTGCTGCGGCAAAGTGTTTAAAACAGCTGTGTAGGGCGTTAAACTGCTGTGCACAAATGAGTATTTTTTTATCGTTAAGTGTTGCAGCAGCAAGCCCTAAAGCCGCCGATTTTCCACGGCCACGATCTGCGCTGATCAATAAAGGGCGATTGGCTCTACCGTTGGCAGTTCTAATGATTTGCTCGATGCAAAATTGCTGTTCAGTTAGGTTTATTTTACCTGCTAGCTGGCTTGTTTCTGGTAACGTTTGCCAGCCTGATTGTTGGCTCAGGTGCAGATACAAATTACTCTGGAGTAAGCGTGCCAAGCGTTGGTTAAAATAACTCTGCTGTTGTTGTTGAGCAAATGATTGAAAGGCGGTCAGTGCTGGGTCACACCAATAGTGTAAATCATCAAGTTCTGGCAACAATACAATAAATAAACCGCCAGCCTGAACAGTGCCACTAAGAGCGGCAAATTTGTCTGGCACTAAGCCACTAAAACCGTCATAAATAACATGCTGAAATTCTTGGCCAAGAATTTGATGAGTATGTTCAGGCCAGCTACTGTCAGTGAGTTCGCCACTAGTTGATAATACCTTAACAAGCGGATGGCAAAGTTGCTTGAGTAACTCATTAGCCTGTTGATAACACCAGTTTTGTTCGCCAGTAATGAGTAGCAATTGCCTATGTTTAGCATAGGCAATTTGCGGTAGGATATTACTTATTAACGAGTTAAATGGCTTGTAGTCGTGCATAAACAGTTACTAACCACTTACTACCAAAGTCATCAAAATTCACTTGTACGCGAGATTGAGCGCCACTGCCTTCGTAATTAATAACCGTTCCCATACCAAATTTTGCATGTAATACGTGTTGTCCTAAGCTAAAGCCACTTTCTTCAAATACGGCATGACTAACTGATGAGCTAAATCGTCCTGCTGCGGGTGGTCGCGATACTTGAGTTTTAATACGAATTTCTTCAATACAATCTTCAGGCATTTCACGTAAAAAGCGTGATGGACTGTGGTACTTTTCTTGACCATAAAGACGGCGGCTCTCGGCATGGCTAATATAGAGTTTTTCCATCGCACGAGTCATCCCGACATAACAAAGACGACGCTCTTCTTCTAACCGACCTGATTCTTCATTACTTTGTTGAGATGGGAACATGCCTTCTTCAACACCAACCATAAATACGAGTGGAAACTCTAAGCCTTTCGCTGAGTGCAACGTCATCATTTGCACTGCATCTTCATGTTCTTCAGCTTGGCCATCACCTGATTCCAGTGAGGTATAAGCCAAGAATCCTTGCAGTGGTGAGCTAAACTCTTCATCTTCCGGGAGTTCGTATTGGCCACAGGCGCTGATCAGCTCTTCTAAGTTTTCTACCCGAGCGCGGCCCTTTTCGCCTTTTTCTGCTTGATACATCGCCATTAAACCAGATGTTTGAATAGCGTATTTCGCTTGCTCTTCTAAAGTGAGATCACCAATTTTATCTTCAATATGTTCTACCAGTTCAACAAACTTAGTAACAACCGTCGCCGCACGTCCTGATAAATGTTGTTGTTCTACGATGGCTTTGGCGGCGTACCATAATGGTAATGATTCGCTACGCGCACAATCGCGAATATGGCTTAAGGTCTTATCGCCAATGCCACGAGCAGGAGTGTTAATCACTCGCTCAAATGCAGCATCATCCTGACGATTACCTACGAGCCGTAAATATGCCAGTGCATCTTTAATTTCCTGACGTTCAAAGAAGCGCATACCGCCGTAAATTCGGTACTTCAAGCCTTCTTGTAACATCGCTTCTTCAAGTACCCGCGATTGCGCGTTACTACGATATAAAATCGCCGCATCTTGTAGGGCATTACCAGCGTTTAACCAGCTGCGTAATTTGCTGCTTACAAAGCGCGCTTCGTCTAATTCGTTAAAAGCGGCATAAACAGAAATAGGTTCACCATCATTGCCATCAGTCCAGAGGCTTTTACCCATTCGGTCTGAGTTATTTTGAATAAGTGCATTAGACGCTTTTAGAATCGTGGCAGTAGAGCGATAGTTTTGTTCAAGGCGAATAGTTTCGGCTTTAAAATCGGTCAAAAAGCGCTTAATGTTTTCAATTTTAGCACCACGCCAACCGTAAATACTTTGGTCATCATCACCTACGATCATGATGCTGTTGGTATCGCCGGCTAATAATTTAAGCCATGCATATTGAATGGTGTTGGTATCTTGAAACTCGTCTACTAGCATATGGGCAAAACGTTGCTGGTAGTGACGTAGTAAGGTTGGATTATTTTTTAGTACTTCAAAACTACGTAATAAGATTTCGGCAAAATCAACTAATCCTGCTCGATCACATGCTTCTTGATAAGCGGTGTAAACTTTAAGCATCATTTGTTCGTTGATGTCGTAAGCTTGGATATCTTTGGGGCGCAGACCTTCATCTTTCTTGGCGCTGATATACCAGCCAAACTGTTTTGCAGGCCATTTTTTGTCATCAATATTCATGGCTTTTAATAAGCGTTTGATCATTCTAAGTTGATCATCAGAGTCTAAAATTTGAAACGCTTCTGGTAAGTTTGCTTCGCGATGGTGGGCGCGCAAAATACGGTGTGATAAGCCATGGAAAGTACCAATCCACATACCACCTACTGGTGCCTGAAGGGCCTGTTCAACGCGCGTGCGCATTTCTTTAGCTGCTTTATTGGTAAAGGTTACTGCAAAAATACTATAAGCGGAGGCTTGCTCAACCTGCATTAACCATGCGATACGATGAACGAGTACTCGAGTTTTCCCAGAGCCTGCGCCAGCAAGCACCAGCATATTTTGGAGTGGGGCTGCAACTGCATCCCGTTGTTTATCATTTAAACCGTCGAGTAATTCTGAAACGTCCATCATCACGCCTTTTCAATCAATATTAAAAGCAGTATAACAGGTGTTTTTGTTAGGCTAAATAAAATACTGTTTTTATAACCAGTTAATTTAATACATAGTCTAAAGGCTTTAAAAACTTAATGATTCATTTATAGTCATTTTTTAGCTAAGCTAGATCAATGGTGTGAAGTGATATCGCCAATTTGACTTATATTTAGTAAAAATCACGATTTTAGCTAGTTCTTCGTATTACCGTTGATTTTAACATATTGATTTTTAATAACTAAATAATTGGCATGAAGAATGTAAGTAGATAAGAATAAAATTAAATTAATAATTGAGGTTAACATGGCAGAGCAAGGTTCAGGCGGTAATGTTATCGCAGCGATTTGTAATATATTTTTCCCAGGTTTAGGGCAGTTAGTTCAAGGCCGGATCATGGCGGCAATTGGTTTCTTCCTAGCGTGGGTTATTAGTGGCGCGCTTATTTATGTTGCGATTGGTTTTATATTACTGCCGATCGTCTATATTTGGGCAATCATTGATGCCGCGCGGTTTAGATCTTATCGGTAGCTGTATCACTTCAAAGAATAGCGCTTTTTAGCGCTATTTTTGTCACTGGCTTTATTTATTCAGCACTGACTAGGGTATAATCCCGATCATTAGTTGTATTTAGGTAAAGTTATGGAATACCAATTTATACGCGATCCAATAAGTGGCCTGCGGATTAAAATTAGCAGTGAACATGCGGTTATTGGCCGTTGGTTAAATGAAGAGATCGGCAAAGACAAAATTGCTATGGTACAAGCTTTAATAGCCTCAGTATCAAGTAGTTTTGAGCCGTTAACGCTACAGGGCCAAGAAATTGATTTGATCTTAAATAAAGATGAAGCCATTTTTGAAGCCCATGCCTTGCACCAAGACTCTGAAGATTTATTTGCTTATCAAGATGATGAGCTTATGCTCGAGGAAAATGGTTTAAGTAGTGGCTGTGGTTTTGAAGATTTTGTTGATCTGATTAATTCATGGCAAGAATTTACTACAGGTAGGTAGCCGTCAATTTTCAGTTAGCAAAATATCCTCGGGTGCCGCGTAATGAAATGCCCTTAGCTATATTGGCAATATTTGTGTTAGCGACCTCTGCGTATTAACCACAATCAGTACGTAGAATCGATTTCATCGAAGAGTATTTATCTGTATTATTACGGCAATTAAAATAGTAACTGGAAGAGATATGTCTGCCAATTTAAACAAACTAGTGGTGATGCTAGAAATGCAAAATGCCATGAACACCAAAGTTCATGATCAATGGTTTAGCCAAGGCTTTGAATGGTATCGCGCTATTTGGGTTGAATGCGCTGAAATGCTTGATCATTACGGTTGGAAATGGTGGAAAAAGCAAACTCCAGATACCGAGCAAGTTATTTTAGAATTGGTTGATATTTTTCACTTCGGTTTATCGTTACGAATTGATGGTGAGACCAGTTATTTAGAGCTTGCTAAGCAGTTGGAACAACAGTTAAGTGCACCGCAACAAGCTGATGATTTCAAACAAACGTTAGAAATTCTCGCCGCGTCAGCCGTCGCTGAGAAAACCTTTAATGCCGCAGCCTTCGCTGGATGTATGGCGCAAATAGGTATGGATATTGATGATTTATATCGAGGCTATGTAGGTAAAAATACGCTTAATTTTTTCCGCCAAGATCATGGTTATAAAGATGGTAGCTACATTAAAGAATGGCATGGCAAAGAAGATAACGAGCATTTAGTTGAGGTCGTTAAAAGCCTGAATACGGAACATGCTGATTTTGCAAAGCTTGTATATCAAGGCTTAGAGGCTCGCTACCCTAAAAATTAAGGCAGCATGTCACGAAAATCAGTGACGCTCAAATAGTCACTGATTTCATTGTGCGGTTGTTTACTATCTGGGTTTGCAACCGCCAATAAATGGCCAATACCATATTCTTTTGCGGCGTTTAGTACCGCTAAACTGTCGTCAACGAACAGCGTACGCTGCTTATCAAAACCTAAATCGAGTTGTACTTGCTGCCATAAGCTTTGCTGCTCTTTACTCACACCATATTGATGAGTCGACACCACACCATCTAAATAGTTATCAATATTGGTTTTTTCAAACTTGAGCATGACACTTTCCGGGTGTGCGTTGGTAAGTAAAATCAACTCTTTACCCGCTTTTCGCAACGATGTTAAAAATGCTGGTACATCCTCACGCATTTTAATGAGGTGCTGATGCTGATATTTTAGCTCCATAATAGGTAAATTAAGTTGTTGTTCCCAGTAATCTAAGCAATACCATTGGATTTGACCGCTAACGGCTTGATAGCGTTTTAATATATCCGCTTGGGCTTGTGCCAAACTAATATTCTTTGCGATAGCGAGTTGCTCAGGGATCACTGTCAGCCAAAAGTGATTATCAAAATGGAGATCGAGCAAAGTGCCATCCATATCTAGCAGCACAGTATCGATTTTTGACCAATTTAACATAGGAATTTCATCTTATAGGGTTTATTATTGAACTAACTGCCATGATAGCAAATTAATGCCAATGACACAGAAAAAGCACCCAACACCACCACAAATTCTTCGCACCGAAGTTGTTGCTAAAAGCCGATTATTTACGGTGGAATCACTTGAATTAAAATTTTCAAATGACGAACAGCGTCAATACGAACGGATCCGCGGCGGTGGCCGAGGGGCTGTAATGATAGTGCCATTAACAGCTGATAATGAATTACTGTTAGTACGAGAATATTGTGCTGGCACTAATGATTATCAACTAGGCTTCCCAAAAGGCTTAATTGATCCTGGTGAAACACCAGAACAAGCAGCAAACCGAGAATTAAAAGAAGAAGTTGGCTTTGGTGCTGAGCAACTTCAGCCACTTAAAGTGGTTTCAATGGCACCCAGTTACTTTAATGCGACTATGCACATATTGTTTGCGCAACAACTTTATCCGCAAACTTTAGTTGGGGACGAGCCAGAACCATTAGTGGTTGTTAAGTGGCCATTAACCGATTGGCAGTCATTATTACAACAATCAGACTTCACCGAAGCACGAAGCGTTGCAGCTTTGCTATTATTAACTAAGCATTTAGAATCAGGAGCTGCGAATGATTGAATTACTTGAGCCATGTATTGAGCTTGCGCAAAGCGCTGGTGCTGCGATTATGGCTATTTACAAGAAAGATGATATTGGCCAGCAAGAAAAGTCAGATCACACACCTGTCACTAAAGCCGATTTAGCCGCTAACGATGTGTTAGTTGCTGGATTAAAAGCACTAGCGCCAGATATTCCTATTATGTCAGAAGAAACACCAATCCCTGCTTTAGCAGATAGGCAAGATTGGCAGCGCTATTGGTTACTCGATCCAATGGACGGTACCGGTGAGTTTATTTTAGAAAGCGGCGACTTTGCGGTAAATATCGCTTTGATTGAAAACAATCGCCCAGTGCTTGGGGTGATTTATTGGCCAGCGAAAGAGACAACTTATTTTGCCAGTTATCAAAATGGTGCATTTAAGCGTGTTGATGGCGTAGAGCAGCAGATCAATGTTGCCACTCCAGATAACTTAACTTTGGCTGTTAGTCGTCGTCAAAAAATTGAAGCTGTTAGTCAATACTTGAACGCGCAGTTTACAACAGTTGCTGTAGGTTCATGCTCTTTAAAAGCATGTATTGTTGCTGAGGGTAAAGCTGACTGTTTTTTACGGATAGGGCCAACAGGTGAGTGGGATACGGGAGCATCGCAAATAATTGTTGAAGAAGCAGGTGGCTGTATTACTGATGCTGAATTTAATCCATTAACCTACAATCAGCGTGAGAGTACAGAGAACCCTGACTTTATAGTGATGGGTCACCCTGATTGGGAGTGGCAAAAAATGATCAGTCCACACCAAAGAGCGCTTTAATTACTCTGTTTGTTTGCTTTTTGTTCGGTTGAACAGCTTTAAGCAGTTTAACTGTTGCATTATAATATGATTCCTATACTATAGCGCTCTCTTCGAAACAGGCTCGCAAATAACGCGAAACCGTTGAAAAAGAAATTACAGGCGCGGGATGGAGCAGCCTGGTAGCTCGTCGGGCTCATAACCCGAAGGTCGTCGGTTCAAATCCGGCTCCCGCAACCAATTTTATTAAATGATTTGGTGCATTGGAAGTTTTAAAAGGTCGTCGGTTCACTCTTCACCTTTCACAGCTCCCGCAACCAATTCTTTTAAAGAAGCGGTTACTGTAAACTCTTGGTGAGAGTTAAAAATCACTAGTCGATAGACTTAAAATATACAGGCGCGGGATGGAGCAGCCTGGTAGCTCGTCGGGCTCATAACCCGAAGGTCGTCGGTTCAAATCCGGCTCCCGCAACCAATTCTTTAGTGAGTTGGCTGACTTCTTTAATTAAGTAAGAAGTAAAATAACACTTAATATTTCAGGCGCGGGATGGAGCAGCCTGGTAGCTCGTCGGGCTCATAACCCGAAGGTCGTCGGTTCAAATCCGGCTCCCGCAACCAACTGAAATTACAATTTAAAATATTAAACAGACACGCCTAAAGCGTGTTTTTTTATGCCTGAAACTCAGTGAAATAAATAGCTCGTCGGTCTCAGCTCTACATTAGCCAGCAAAGGCCATCTATTTAAATCCGGCTCCCGCAACCACTGAAATCAAGTAATAATGAATCGACACTCTTAAAATGAGTGTTTTTTTATGTCTAAAATTCAGTGAGTGCGAAAATTGGGCTACTCATAACCCGAAGGTCGTCGGTTCGTTCTTCATAAACTCAGGCTCCCGCAACAACTGAAATAAAGTACGACAAATTAAATAGGTATTGTTGATGAGTGCTTTTTCATGGCAGTATTTTGATAGAACCTAGAGCTTTGGCTATTTCCAAAGATCAGGATCTTCTTCTGGACGGGAATCTTTTCTGTCTAATACCTGCGAAAAGCGATTAGCAAAGATACCTAAGTAGCCCCAAGCGGCGAAGAATAGTGCGATGGCTAAAATTACTAAGCCGATGATTTGTAAGCTGTAGTGGCTATAATAGCCGAGGGTGATTAATATCACGGCTAGCACAAACAGTGCTAAGCCGCGTAAAAAGCGCTTTAAACTGAGCTTAGGCTCTGAACCTAAGCGATATATCAGCGGCTTTAGCATGACTGCCTACTATTAATAGTAAGAATGATCGCCAGCTTTGTGATCAGTAATATCAGCAACACCGGTGATTTCATCGAACTTAGCAATCATTTCTTTTTCAATGCCTTCTTTTAGTGTGACATCGATCATAGAACAACCATTACAGCCACCGCCAAATTGAAGAACAGCAATACCTTCAGCAGTTACTTCTACAAGGCTTACTTGGCCGCCATGGTTAGCAAGCTGAGGGTTAACCTCTGTTTCTAACATGTGTTGAATACGTTCGTTAAGTCCTGCATCATCACCGATTTTACGGGCTTTAGCATTGGGGGCTTTAAGTGTTAACTGGGTGCCCATTTTATCGGTAACGAAATCGATTTCAGCTTCTTCTAAAAATGGCGCGCTTTCTGTGTCAACTACAGCATCAAAGCCGTTAAAAGGAAGACGAATATCGGTGGCTTCTACTGCATCTTCAGGGCAGTAAGATACACCACATTCCGCTTGTGATGTGCCAGGGTTAACAACAAATACGCGAATATTTGTTTTTTCAGCTTGGTCAGCTAATAATTTTGCAAAATGCGATTGTGCGGTTTCGGAAATAGAAATCATAAAACAACTATACTTGACTAAATTACTCGGATACTGGTTATCATACTCCGCTCATCGCGTTGTCGCCAGTGTTGAGCGTAAAAATTTGGCATCTATTTTAAGCAATGGTAGCGTGCAAACATTGATCATTTACTGAGTGTTTTCTATGCGTTTGATAATAACAATCTTTACACTATTGCTAAGCTTTTCTTGTTTAGCACAACCGCTTTCATATTATTTCAATGATGATGTGAAATTTGATCCAACGATTCCCACTCCAGAGCAGGTTTTAGGCTATGAAGTCGGGCAGTGGCACGTACGTCATGATCAACTCGTTCGTTATATGGAAATATTGGCACAAAAAAGTGACCGTATTAATTTTGAAGTCATTGGTCGTACCCATGAGCAGCGCCCGCTCGTTATGCTAACTATCACCGCAGCTGATAAGTTGGCGAATGTGGAGCAAACACGTAAGGCGCACTTGGCGCGTTTAGCCGATCCAGAAAAAGCCAAAGAAACCGATCAGCCAGCGGTCGTTTGGATGGGTTATAGCGTTCATGGCAATGAATCTTCTGGTAGTAATTCAGCCTTGCTGGTGGCATATTATTTAGCTGCGGCGCAAGGTAAAGAAATTGATACGCTATTAAATAACACGGTTATTTTACTCGATCCTTCATTAAACCCCGATGGTTTAGCACGCTTTGCGAATTGGGCGAATAGTAATCGCGGTATGAACTTATCGTCTGATCCACAAACTCGGGAGCATATTGAAAGCTGGCCAAGTAGCCGTACTAACCATTACTGGTTTGATTTAAATCGTGATTGGTTGCTGCTACAACACCCTGAATCACGTGCTCGTATTGCTAAGTTTCATTACTGGAAACCCAATATTCTTACTGATTTCCATGAAATGGGTCCCAATAGCACGTTTTTCTTTCAGCCAGGTATTCCATCACGTAAGCATCCGATCACCCCTGATGAAAATGTCAGTCTCACGAAGGCAATAGGTAACTATCATGCCAAAACATTGGATGAACACAACGCGTTATATTTTACCGAAGAAAGCTTTGATGATTTTTACTATGGCAAAGGTTCAACTTATCCAGATGTAAATGGTGGTGTGGGTATTTTATTTGAGCAAGCAAGTTCTCGTGGTCATCTGCAAGAAACCATAAATGGACCGCTGAGTTTTGCATTTACGATTAAAAACCAGCTGCTTACGAGCCTATCTACATTTCAGGCTGCGATAGATAATCGCCAAGCATTACTCGATTACCAAGCTAGTTTTTACAATAATGCTATAGAGCTTGCTAATGATGAAGATTATAAAGGTTATGTAGTACAAGGCGGTGCAGATACAACACGTAGCGCACTTTTTTTAGATTTACTGAAACAGCATCAGATCAAAGCTTATCCACTTAATAAAGCAGTAAAAGCGGATGGTAAGAATTTTTCTGCGAAAAGTTATTTTGTGCCATTAGCCCAGCCGCAATATCGCTTAGTTAAAGCCATTTTTAGTGAGCAAAAGCGTTTTGTTGATAACACTTTTTATGATGTATCCGGTTGGACGTTAGCCCACGCTTTTAACTTGGAGTTTGCAGCAATCAAAAGTGGCTGGGGCTTAGACGTTAGTAAAAATGCATGGCAACAGCCTGAAAAACCACAATTTGCTGAGTTAGATGCACAGTATGCGTTTGGCTTTAAATGGGATAATTATTTAGCTCCGAAAATGCTTAATAAATTATTACAGCAAGGTGTGCAAGCTCGTGTGGCGCTCAGCCCGTTATCAGCTAAATCGCTTGCAAGTACACAGGAATTTGCTGCGGGTAGTATTATTATTCCTGCTGGGATTCAAAAAAATCCGCAATGGGTGTCGTTATTAAATAGTGCACAAAATGAGTTTGGTATTGCGATTACGCCTATTACTTCTGGCTTAACGGCAAAGGGTGTCGATTTAGGCTCGCGGACGTTAGCGGTAGTTAAAGCGCCGAAAGTATTACTCGTTGGTGGCCAAGGGACTAGTCAATATGAAGTAGGTGAAGTGTGGTATTACTTAGATCGCTTTGTTGGTGTGGCATCTACCATTGTGGAAATTGAACGTTTTGGTGATCTTGAACTTAGTGATTACAGCCACATTGTTTTGGCTCATGGAAATTACAATAAGCTTTCAGATGCTGACAAAATAGCAATTAAAACTTGGGTACGTAAAGGTGGAGTTATTTGGGGCCACAAAGGTGGGGCTAAGTTTTTAGTCGATCAACAACTATTAAAAACCAGTTATTTATCACGCCGAGATGTTGCCAGCGCCTTCAAAACGGATGGCTTAAACTATGGTGATAAAGATCATCTAGCTGGGCGTCAACGTATTGCTGGAGCGATATTTAATACTAAAGCCGATTTAACGCACCCACTTACTTTTTCATTACAGCGTGACACCTTACCAGTATTTAAAAATAGTACTTGGTTACTTGAAATGTCAGCTGCACCATTTGTAAATGTGTTGCAGTATACGCAAAAGCCATTACTAGCTGGCTTTACCGATGATGTGAATGTTGAGCAAGTAGCGGGAGCGGCTGGTTTAGTGGCACATTCGTATGGTCGTGGCAGTGTGATTGGTATGACAGATGATCCGGTATTTAGGGGCTATTGGTACGGCACCAGTCGTTTATTGAGCAATGCATTGTTTTTTGGTCACACATTTAGAGCGAATGCCGATTAATTAATTAGCTTAAGTATTAATGACCTAATGGTGTTAAGCAGGTTACAAATGCCCAAACTTGCTTAGCACCAGCCTTTTTAAGGGCGACGGTAGCAGCATTAAGAGTTGCTCCTGTGGTCATCACATCATCAATGATAGCAATTGTTTTTCCGCTCATATCGGTATTACATATAAATGCGCCATGTAAGTTTTTTACTCGTTTAGCTTTGCTAAGTGATGACTGTGCTTGGGTTTTCTTTGTACGCTGTAAACTCTGAGAATCAATATTTTCATTTACTAAACATGGCAACCAGCATTGTGATACTTGGTTAAAGCCTCGCTTTAAAAAACGCTGCTGATGTAGAGGTAAAATAATAAATAAATCTGGCCATATTTCGCTATTTTTTTTACTAACAGTCAGTTGCTGGCTAATAATTAACGACAATGCGTTTTTATAATGAATTTGGTTACTAAATTTAAGTTGCGTGAGCCAACCATCGAAAGGGGGACGATACCACGCGCAAGCGAACAGGTAATCGAATTGGCAATCAGGAAATAACTCAACCACATCTGGGCGATACAGTAAATTAGCATGTGTGGTTATATCTAATAGCGGCAAATCAGCTAAACAATGTTCGCATAAACTATGTTTGGTACGGATAATACTTTGGCATTGCACACAAAAAGAAGGAAAAAACCAATCGCCCAGCTGTTGAAAACATTGATGAAAAGCAGTCATTGCATTCATTCCCTCAAACGCTATTATGAGCGCTAAGTTTGGAGCAAGGTTATAAAAAATGCAAAATGAGCTGGTGTTATTACATGGTTGGGGGATGAATCAAGGCGTATGGCAGTTGATCTTGCCGGAGCTTCAATTTATGCATAACGATACAGTACGCAGTGTTGATTTACCCGGTTACGGTAATAATCAAGCATCGCCAAAGCCGTATACTTTGCATGCCGCTGCATTACAATTAAGCAATCAATTACAGCCAAACACTACCTTAATGGGCTGGTCTTTAGGTGGTTTATTTGCTCTTTATATTGCAAAGCACTGGCCTGAAAAAGTCGCGAAAGTGATATTAGTTGCTGCAACTCCATTGTTTGCTGAAGGCGATGATTGGCCAGGAATTAAAGCAAATGTATTAGCTGCATTTAAAGAGCAGTTAGTCACTCATCGTGAGAAAACCATCGATCGCTTTTTGGCAATACAGGCGATGGGCAGTGAAAATGCCCGAGATGATATTAAACAACTTAAACAGTTACTCAATGAATTTCCGGCTCCACAAGAGTGTGCATTAACTGCTGGTTTGGATATTTTACAGCAAGATGATTTACGCGATGCTTTTGCCTGTTGTCCAGTGCCGATCCGTGCTGTATTTGGCCGTTTAGATGCATTGGTACCGTATCGCGCAGTAACCAAAATGAAAGTTTTAAAACACGATTTTGAGTATGAAGTGATCGATAAGGCGTCACACGCACCTTTTATATCCCATAAAAAAGAGTTTTTATCTGCCGTCAAATCAATGCTTTGAAAAGTAACTTTACGGTGGTTTGAAAAACTCTGCAGTAAAGCTTTATTTTGACTGTTTTATGAGCGATAATTAACCAATATATCATTGGTGGAGGTGTTATATGCCAATCGGATCTGTGTTTAATAACGGTGTTGAAGGTTTTAATCGTGCCAGTCAGGGTATAGAGAAAGCCAGCGCAGAAATAAATCGCGCCAGCATTGAGCAACAAGACGACGCCCAGCTTGCCCAACAGCGCCAGCTGCAAGCTGCTCGTCCGGAAGAAGCGGTAACCGCTCCTGTGTCACAACCACCACGTATTGATGAAGCCTTGGTCAATTTAAAGGTCGAAGAGTTTAATGCCAAAGCCAATACGCAATCAATTCAAACCGCAGACGAAGTGCTGGGGACTTTGATTGATATTCGTGTTTAATTTGCCATGAACATTGTCACGCCATTTCCAAATATTAATATAAACACCGCAAATGTTTATACGGAAACCGCTCGGCGTGACAACCAACTTCGGGAAGTTATCCCGCCACCTGCAGCTACAAAACCGACTAATGCTGAAAACAAAGCGCTTGGTGATAATGAAAAAACTAAACAACCCGGTACAACTGATACCGGCACTTATGATGCCAAGGGTAAACTTGCCGACGAAAAAGTAATTCAAGAGCGTCAGCAGGGAGATGCAGAGCAAAACCCAGAGCAAAATGAACAGCAACAACAAGATACAGAGAAAGAAGCAAAGCAAAAAGAGCAAGTAGCTCAGCAAGAGCAACAAGACGCTGAGCAAATTAAAGAGTTAAAAGCGCGTGATATTGAAGTACGTATTCATGAGCAAGCTCACTCATCAGTTGGTGGTCAACACGCAGGTTCGCCAAGTTATGAGTACCAACGCGGACCTGATGGTACCAATTACGCTGTTGGTGGCGAAGTACAAATTGACGTTGCTGAAATAGCAGGTGACCCGCGAGCTACAATAGAGAAAATGCAAACGGTACGTGCTGCAGCTTTAGCGCCGGCAGAGCCTTCTGGTGCTGATCGTTCGATTGCTGCTGATGCCACTCAAAAGCTCGCTGCAGCGCAAGCAGAGCTTAGTAATATAGACAGTGATGATGAAAGCAGTACGCAATCAGTATCGTTCAAAGTAGATAACGAATTAACAAAGGATGAGAAAGTTGCAGCTACTGCTGAATCAGAAACCGCAACGGCTAAGCGCGATATTGAAGTTGAGCAGCGTGCAGGTCGCATTGCGCAGTTTTATCAAGCCGCCACCTCGCCTTATGGACAGTCTGGCTTTTCTGCAACCATATAGTTGCTCCCTCGTAATATGTGTTTCCTCAATTTAAATCCAAATAAATCATTTTTTAAGTGTGGTTATTCACATTTATTTACCTAAAGATGTATGCACTTAATTGTGAAACATTACTGTAACTGCTATTTTCCCTACGATTTTTAGTATGGAAGACAATTAAATGAAATATGCAGTAATCGCAGGTGCTTTATCACTTTTTTCAATAACAGCGGTGGCGAATGAAACGGCTGGCTTAAGTTATGACTATGTCGAAGTTGGCTATGCAAAAATGGACGTAGATGGCTTGGATGAACTTAGCTTTGATGGCTATGCAGTTAAGCTTAGCAAGCAAGTAAGTAGTAATTGGTATCTAACCGGTTTATATGCAAGCACATCAGATGATCTGTCAAATAGTGTCTCTGAGGATTATCGTGATATCTTTCAAAACGGTGAGTATGTCGGAACGTCACAGTTATACACTGAAGGAAAGCTAGACGCTGAATTTACTAGATTAGAGCTCAGTGCGGGTTATATTCAACGTTTATCTGCAGTTACCAATTTAGATTACAGTATCAATCTAGGTAGACTGAAGTACAGCACTGACTTCATAAACCTCGTCGAAGAAAGGTTTAATGGCCAAGTATTCTCATCGTCAGAATCAGGTTACTCGGACTCAGATAGTGCTGATATCCTCTCTGCTAATGTGCAAGTTAGGCATTTAGTCACGGATAAATTTGAAGTCAACGCGGGACTTGGCTACGAGCGTTTACATGATGAAGAAAGTGACAATAACGTTGTTTTAAAAGCGGGTTTTAATTATACCTTGACTGAAAAAGCAATTTTAGGTGCTTCATACCGTTACGTTGATGAGTACGCAGACATTGCAGTGACGTTACGCTTTTACTTTTAATCTTGAAATAAAAAATTAAAATCGCCGCAAATAGATTTTGTGGCGATTTTTAGTATGGAAGACAATTAAATGAAATATGCAGTATTAGCTGGGGCTTTATCACTTTTCTCAATCACCGCCGCAGCAAACCAAGCATCACTTTTAAGCTACGATTATGTTGAAGTTGGCTAT
Source organism: Pseudoalteromonas sp. SG44-1 (assembly GCF_014164315.1). Taxonomy (NCBI): domain Bacteria; kingdom Pseudomonadati; phylum Pseudomonadota; class Gammaproteobacteria; order Alteromonadales; family Pseudoalteromonadaceae; genus Pseudoalteromonas; species Pseudoalteromonas sp. SG44-1. Next base: position 27,211 of record NZ_JACJEW010000037.1, on the reverse strand, counting down.
ACAAAAACTGACATTAAAAGCAATGATAAAACGGACCCTGACAGCCCAATGTATTCTGGCTACGATGGGTACGTTATTAATCTTAGCAAACAAATTTTTGAAAGTTGGTTCGTGACAGGCTCGTATTCTCAAAGTCGTGTTGACTATTCTAGCACTACTACATTTACATCATTTGCTCCTCTACCAGATGGCACTTATACATCTAATATGACAGATTCTTACTATGAAACAACGGATATGAGTTTAACTCGTTATAATGTTGGCTTTGGATACATTCAACATTTTTCAAGAGAAACTTCTGTTGACTATGCCCTGAAGTATGGGAAAAGTAAGGTTAAGACTGAGGAAACATTTGTACATAGACTTGAATCTGATGGTAATGTTTTTGATGTTTCAAAAACATACTATGAAGGTTCAGAAACAGCTGACTCCTTTGAAGTAACTGCACAAATTCGACATTTATTGAGCGAACAATTTGAAGTAAATGCAGGCGTTGGTTATGAACGTTTACATGGCGTAGGTGCTGGTTATGTACGTTTACATGATGCTGAAAGTGAAAATAACCTCCTGTTAAAAGCGGGTATAAATTACGCAGTCACTGAAAAAATAACGTTTGCTGCTTCCTACAGTTACACCGATGAATACGCTGACATCGCAGCAGCAGCATTTCGTTATTATTTTTAAATCGGATTTAAATAGCAGAATTGCAAACGCCACAAACTGAGTTTGTGGCGTTTTTGCTTAAGCGTTATTTTTTCACTTTTGCATTTGCGAAGGCGTCTGCAAATGCATTACCCATCATTGCATTACCGGTATCGCGTGTTGGTTTTGCAGCGCGAGGTTGCTGAGCATTGTTACGATTATTGGCTTGCGGCTTTTGACTGACTGATGGAGCAGGTTTATTGCTGGTATCAATGTCATCGTCTAAACGCATGGTAAAACTAATACGTTTACGGGCAGCGTCAACTTCCACTACTTTTACTTTTACAATATCACCTGCTTTAACTACTTCACGCGGATCAGAGATAAACTTATTAGTGATCGCTGAAATATGTACTAAACCATCTTGGTGCACACCCACATCAACAAAAGCACCAAAGTTAGCTACGTTTGAAACCACGCCTTCTAAAATCATCCCTGGCTTTAAGTCACTGATTTTTTCAACACCTGCTTTAAACTCTGCTGTTTTAAAATCAGGACGAGGGTCGCGTCCAGGTTTATCAAGTTCACTGATGATGTCGGTAACCGTTGGTAAGCCAAATTTATCATCAATGTAGTCATTGGCAACTAACTTATTCAGCAGCTCTGAGTTACCAATTAGGTTATTTACATCGAGACTATTTTGTTCACAAATGCGTTTAACGATAGGGTAAGCTTCCGGGTGAACTGATGATTTATCAAGTGGGTCGCTGCCATTACTAATTTTTAAGAAACCGGCGGCTTGTTCAAATGCTTTTGGCCCTAAACGCTCTACTTTCTTTAGCTCTGAGCGTTTAGTGAATGAACCGTTAGCATCGCGATAATTAACAATATTTTGCGCTAAGGTTTTATTTAACCCTGAAACACGCGCAAGCAATGGCACTGAGGCCATATTTAAATCTACACCTACCGAGTTCACACAATCTTCAACAACAGAAGTCAGAGTTTGCCCTAGTTGGCTTTGTGATACATCGTGCTGATATTGACCTACACCAATTGACTTAGGCTCCACTTTCACAAGTTCAGCAAGTGGATCTTGTAAGCGACGCGCAATTGAAACCGCACCACGTAACGACACATCTAAATCAGGAAACTCATTAGCAGCAAATTCTGATGCTGAATACACCGATGCGCCAGCTTCACTGACCATAATTTTATTGAGTTTTAGCTCGCTATTTGCTTTGATTAATTCAGCAACCAGTTTGTCTGATTCGCGTGAAGCGGTGCCGTTACCAATAGCGATTAGCTCGACTTTATGTTGGCGGCATAACTGCTCTAGCGTTCGTACTGATTTATCCCAATGATTTTGTGGTGCATGTGGGAAGATAGTTTGTGTGGCTAATAACTTACCAGTGCTATCAACAACAGCAATTTTACAGCCAGTGCGCAGACCAGGATCTAGGCCCAATGTTATGCGAGGCCCAGCAGGGGCAGCCATAAGTAAGTCTTTTAAGTTTTTAGCGAACACATCGATAGCGCCTGTTTCGGCTTTTTCACGCATGGCTGCTAAAAATTCGTTTTCTAAATGTAAGCCTAGCTTAATTTTCCAGGCCCACTGCACGACAGTGAGTAACCAAGGGCTGGCTACTTGGTTGTTAATATCAAGGCGGTAATGATCGGCAATCATCACGGCACACATATGGGCCGGGTTTTCTGAACTTGGCTCAGGGTTGATTGTTAACTGTAGAATACCCTCGTTGCGCGCGCGCAACATAGCTAAAGCGCGGTGCGAAGGCACTTTTTTAAGCGCTTCTTGATGCTCAAAATAATCGCGGTATTTAGCGCCAGCTTGTTCTTGGCCTTTGATTAAGCTTGCTTCGATTTGACCGTGCTGACTGATGTGACTACGAAATTTGGCGAGCAGCTTGGCATCTTCAGCAAAGCGTTCCATTAAAATAAATTTAGCGCCATCCAGAACTGCTTTTTCATCAGCAAAGCCGGCTTCTGCATTTAGGTAGCCAGCGGCTTGTTGCTCAGGATCTAAAGAAGCATCATTAAATAAAGCATTCGCTAACGGCTCAAGACCAGCTTCAATAGCAATTTGTCCCTTAGTGCGGCGCTTAGCTTTGTAAGGTAAATATAAATCTTCAAGTTCAGTCTTGCTGTCCGCATTATTAATATCGGCAGCTAAGCTGGTGGTGAGTTTATCTTGCGCTTTAATCGTCGAAAGAATGAAGGCTCTACGTTCTTCCAGCTCTCTTAAATACGATAAACGCTGCTCTAACAATCGTAATTGGGTATCGTCTAAACCACCCGTTACTTCTTTACGATAGCGGGCAATAAAAGGCACTGTTGAACCTTCATCGAGTAATTTTGTAGCAGCTATAACTTGTTGCTCTTGAGCATTCAGCTCAGTGGCTAAACGTGCAGAGATATTGCTCATGCAAAAACCTTATTAAACAATTTGAAGACCAGAACGATAGTTTTGGCGTAATTAATTGCTTGAATAATATCACAGCAGGGCTTAATAAAAAGGCCTTAAAGTATGCTATTTATATACTTTAAGGCCTTTTAAAGAGGTGGTTCAATTAAACATGTATCAGTGCTTAATGAGGGTGTTCAATATGTTGCATTACTTCACTAAAACTGTGCGCGATAGGGGTGATATGTAACGGAATTTGTAATGTTTTAGCAATTTCTCGAGCTGAAATTAAACCACAAATTTCATTATGCGCGGTAGTAACCAGTAAAAACATAATACCGTTTTGTTCCATTGTTTGTAGTGCATCACCAATACAAGCATAGCTTAAGCTTTGCATACTTACGCCAGTTAAGTGGCTAAGTGGTGTCATTACATGAAGTAAGTTAACTTCGTCGCGAGGTACATTTAAGCGCTGTGCTAAAATCATAATTTTTGAGCTTTGTAGATCCGCACTAGATGCTATACCAAGTAATTTTTCTTTGTCATCTACTACTAAAATAAAGTCTGTATGTTGGCTAGTGATCTGTTTTAATGCATCAACAATGCTGGTTTCAAAATGAGCACGTAGCGGGTCTTTTTGAGTAAAATTATTGACCATTTTCAAAGCCGGAGACGTTAAATCAATTAACGGCTGAGTGTCACGGTAAGTGTGAGATAAAACGCCTTTAGAAATGTCTTGAGTACGAAGTTCTTTAAAGTTAGCCATAGTAATCACCAATTATGTTATTAAATTTAATCAAGTTTTTAAGCGATAAATTAAATAAAATAAGCCGGTGGTCCACGCTGATACGCATAGCTAAAAGGTTGTACGAAAGTGGTACTCACATAAAGTGATAAAATGTTTTCAGGGAGTGGTTGAAGCACCCTGATAGAGATCCCGTCAACGTGTGTGTCTAAGTCAACGTCAAGATTAGCTTGGTCAGGAATGTCACAAGCAACATAGTTTGCGGTTGGGGATAAATGGTCGTGGTCGTCAAGACCTTGAGCAATTACAGTCAAACTCACACTCATTAAGAGTGTAAATAACACGGCATTACTTACTATGCGATGTATTACGTTTGACATAACTACTACCTTCTAATATTCAACTCAAGCGCGAAATGCTTTACTTGAGTACTTTTATTTATAGTCTACAAATTCACTTTAGACAATCAATAATTAACCTTATCTGAATAATGAGAAGCGAGGATCTATCGTTTTACTGAGGATTTATGAAGCTCCTGGGTAACTGATACTGTTAACGTACCACTCTTTTTTGCCCTGCGGAGTTGTAACATAAAACTCATCATCCACTTGTTTTTTCAATAATGCGCGCGCCATCGGCGAATCAATCGAGATATAATCTTTGCGGTCATAAATCTCATCAGGGCCAACAATGCGAAACTTCAGCACTTCACCTTGTTCATTTTCTATTTCGACCCATGCACCAAAAAACACTTTACCAGCTTGCTGCGGCGAGTAATCAATTATTTTTAGATCTGGCATGCGTTTGCGTAAATACCGCACGCGACGATCTATTTGTCTTAACAAACGTTTATTGTACTGGTAATCAGCATTTTCTGAACGGTCACCAAGGCTAGCAGCCCAGCTCACTATTTTTGTGACTTCAGGGCGTTTAACATTCCATAAGTGGTCGTGTTCTTGTTGCAGCTGTAAATACCCTTCGCGGGTGATTAAATTAGTTTTCACGTTTAGATTATTACCTTGAGAAACACCTAGGCAAGGTATAAAAATCTTGTTGGCTTGTCGAGCTGATTTTTGTTCTCGCTAGCATTTTTGTGGGCTTGAAATGTTCAGTAACAATCTAGTGACCTAATTAGTTTTTTATTATCATGTTTTTCATTTATATTAATCATAACAGTACAGAAAAATAAGAATGAAAGTGATGGGACATGAAACCACAAAAGTATTAGTCGTTGATGATGATATGCGCTTACGCAGCTTGTTAGAGCGCTACTTGGTAGAACAAGGATTTATTGTGCGTACAGCTGCTAATTCAGAACAAATGGATCGGCTGTTAGAGCGTGAAAACTTTCACTTGATGGTACTTGATTTAATGTTACCCGGTGAAGATGGCTTATCTATCTGTCAGCGGTTACGCCAAAAAGAAAATGAAATTCCAATTGTCATGTTAACTGCCAAAGGTGATGAGGTTGATCGTATTATCGGTTTAGAGCTTGGTGCTGATGATTACATCCCGAAACCATTTAACCCGCGTGAATTATTAGCGCGTATTAAAGCTATTTTGCGTCGTCGTTCAAAAGAAGTGCCAGGTGCACCCTCGGCAGAAGAAAATCATATTTCGTTTGGTGAGTTTTCGCTTAATTTAGCCACCCGTGAAATGAGCCAAGGCGACAAAACCATGTCGTTGACCAGTGGTGAGTTTGCGGTATTGAAAGCGCTTGTTACACATCCACGAGAGCCGCTTAGTCGTGATAAGTTAATGAACTTAGCGCGTGGTCGAGATTACAGTGCATTAGAGCGTAGTATCGATGTACAAGTCTCACGTTTGCGTCGCATGATCGAAGTCGATGCCGCTAATCCACGTTATATTCAAACTGTATGGGGCTTAGGTTACGTATTTGTTCCAGATGGTGAAAAATAGCCATAATGAGTATGTTTCCCAAAAGTGCATTTGGACAAACGGTGTTTTTAGTGGCGGCACTATTGTTGATCAACCAAGTAGTGTCTTACATCACGGTTAGCCTTTACGTAGTTAAGCCTACTATTGAGCAAGTTAACCTTATTCTCGCAAAACAAATCAAAACTGTGTTTATAGACTGGGAAGATGGCGTTGAAATAAGTGATGAGGTGTCTGAAAAGTTTTTTGAAATAACCGGTATCGAAGTTATGACCCAGCGCCAAGCGATGAGCGAAGGTTTGGCGCAAACTCGTGAATATTCGATGTTGTCGCGTAGTATGTCTGAGCAACTGCATGGTTCAGCCCGAGTGCGTATTAGCCAAACAGATCCGCTTGTTTATTGGGTAGAAGCGCCGCAAGCACCGGGTTACTGGGTTAAAGTACCGCTAACTGGTTTTAAAGAAAATAATCTCGAATTTCTAACCTTTTATTTATCTAGTATCGGCTTTTTAAGTGTACTCGGTGGTTGGCTGTTCGCACGTCATTTGAATCGACCTTTAAAAGCGCTACAACAAGCGGCGGTAAAAGTAGGGGTTGGAGATTTTTCTACAAAATTAGAGGAACACGGCTCAACTGAAGTCATCGAAGTAACCCGCGCATTTAATCAAATGTCACGTGGTATAGCAGCGCTTGAGAACGACCGCCGTCTACTTATGGCTGGGGTGTCTCATGATTTACGTACGCCGCTGACGCGCATTCGCCTTGCTACCGAAATGATGTCGGATGAAGAAGATTATCTGCGTGAAGGGATCATCTACGATATTGAAGACATGAATGCCATTATTGATCAGTTTATTGAGTATTTGCGTCATCACAAACGTGAGGAGTTAGCGCTTGAAGATCTCAACGCGATAGTGTCAGAAGTGGTGCATTCAGAACAAAAACATCAACGCACTATCACTTTTAGCGAAAATCCTAGTATTAGTAGCATTCCTTTAAGTATGGTGGCAATCAAGCGAGTTATTACCAACATGATTGAAAATGCGATTCGTTATTCGGATGGTGATATTGATGTTGAAACTGCGCTAAGTCGTGATAAAAAATACGCTATGGTGATTGTAAAAGATCATGGCCCAGGTATTCCTGAAAGTGAACTTGAAACGGTATTTGAACCTTTTAAACAAGGCGATGCTGCGCGAGGCAGTGAAGGTAGTGGGTTAGGGCTTGCGATCATTAAGCGCATAGTTGATATGCATGGTGGTAAAGTAAAACTGGTTAATCGCCCTGAAGGCGGTTTAAATGCTGAGGTTTATTTACCAGTCAAAGTGAGTTAGCCGTATATACTTTTATACTACTCGGCTGCTGTCTGCGCTGCCAAAAAGGACTGTTTGACCAGCGTTGCTCTTGAGCGTAAAAATAGCGTTTGTGATCTAAATAACGATGCCAAATCTGTTCTATTTGTTGCTGGTATAGTTTTTTAAATTGTAGCTGGCTATCGTGTTCTATTTTATTGACTATCTCGAGTTTTTTCATCAGATCGGCAAGTTGCATGGCACTTGCCATCGCATTAAAAATTCCTTGTGATGAGATTGGGTCAAAGCTCAGTGCTGCATCACCTAAAGCGGCCCATTGTTGGCCTGCAAAACACTCTAAGCGAGTGGAGTTCGCGCTGACGATACCGTGCAGTGTTATTGGCTGTTGGCATACATCGAGAATCTTCGCTTGATTGGCATAACATTGCGCATGTTGAGTAAATAACTTTGTATCACGTTGTAAGCCTTTGGTCAGTAAATCCGGATCCGTTTGAAATGCTAAAACACGACGTTGGTTTGGTAATGGTGCACTGTACCACCAGCCGTTTTGCGTGGCACAAATGCTGCCTAGTTGATTTTCAATAGTATTAGCCACGGTTGCCCAGCAAGATATTAGACGGTCATGTTGTTTGCGAGCGGTGTATTTTTTTGCAAAATGAGCCTCTCGGCCAGTGGCATCAATTACGAATTGACTCGCAATGTTGATTGTTTGCTCTTGTTGTAACTGTGTTAGTGTTATTTGCCAGCGTTGCCCTTGGTATTCGCTGTGTGCTAATTTGGCAGGCCAAATACAGCGGACACCCCGTTGCAGCGCTTTTTCGCGTAAAAAGCTCTCAAATACTTGACGATCCAAGCGCCAACCCAAACCATCCGGGTTACTGAGATTATCAGTAACATAGGGTGTTGATTGGCCCCAACTTATTTGCAATCCTGCATTGTGTAAATGCTGTGGGGTAAGTACGTTGGCCATCAGTTGGTTTTCAAATTCAGTTAACAAATCTAACTGTTGTAAAATACGCCGTGCGGCAGGTGCTAAGCATTCACCAATTCGCTCTTCGGGCATCTCAGACTTATCAATCAAAGTAACTTGATATGAATCACATAAAGCAAGTGCGGCGATACAACCAGACACACCTGCACCAATGATCACAACATCCGTTTGTAATTCGGTCTCTTGCAGCATTGCTTTAGCGTCCTTTGTTGCGATGAAAACGGCTCGCTTTTTCGGTAACACCTAAGTTGGTTTGACTACGATGTGAAGCATGTTCAGCCGAGAGAGTCGCTTTTGTATGCTGTATCGCTTTACTCGCTAAGTTAACTTGTGCCTCATCTTGTGGATTGTTGGGCAATATACCAACCTGCATTGCGCTAGGAAATTGTGCATCGCCTATTACGCCGATATGCGGTTGTACAATCGCAAGTTCAGCAAAGTTGTCTATCATACTATTGATTTGGTTTGTATATGTGGCAGGATTACCGTGCAGAGGTAAATCATCAAGCCAATCAGTACGATAAGCAAAAGCCTGTTGACGAGTACTGTCAGGTAATGAGGTATCAAGCACTTGTTGATAGCGGAACTGATTCATTATTTGATTTGGCACTCGAGCAGGCCAAAATGTCGGTAAAAATGGATCGTACTCAGAGCTGTAGCCATCTCTACAACTTGCGGTATCAGTTTGCCAAGGAATAGCCATCCAGCGTGTTATCCCGCCTGCTACTTGACCACCAAATAAAGGTCCTTGCGCGAGAGTATAAACGTCGCTATTCATCACAGGACCATAATAGTAACGGTCGCTTTGTAAGTCCGCTTGGGCGTGTTTGAGTCGAAATGCCGACATATACATGCCTGCAGTTCGCATTGGCCAAGTCATTTCACAGCCCGGGTGAAACGCATCAGCAAGGCAAAACTCCATCGCGCCGCGAGTAAGTAGTTCTGGCTGCTCAGCAATTGGATAATCATCTAACGCGGTTACATTTGCATGTGCCGGACAAGCTGATTGAGGGGTGTAATCATTAATAAAATCACCTTTCACCCATTGGTCTAAAAAGCTCAACTGCAAATTTGATAGCGTTGCATGCTGGCGCACTGAGCCCGTGGGAGGAATGCTAATCGCGTCGCCATACAGCCAAGGCCATAGTTGTGGAGCTTGCGCACCGGGAACATCAAAACGACGAAAGTTATTAGACAGTGTACGGCGTAATTCCTGATAGGCAGGAGAGGGATCGCTAAGCTTTTCTAGCCATTCATTGGTGGTGTAATTAAACTGACCCCCCCAGCCAAATGCGCCAGCAAATCCGTCATTAACCCATTGTAAATCCGTCATTCGGGCAAATATGGGTTGAATGTCGTTACTAAAGGAAGGTCGCTGTGGTCTTGCCAGCATACCAGCATCTACAGCAACGTCGCGCATTAAATCCCACATGGTGCGTACTGATTTTTGCATCGGTGCATAATCCGGTGGCGCGCAAATAACCCAAGCGGGTTCTACTCTTAGCGATACCCCCTGATATACAACCTCTGCTGTAATTGGGCCATCTGAGGTGTCATCATACCAGCCTTCATTATTTGCAAAGGTAATGGCTATATCGCCGTTTACGTTGCGTGACACGCCATGACCACCGAGCATGAGTAAGCGACCGTATTGATCACTGCGCATTTCGCCTAAGTACACATCCTGATCCATAAATTGGCCAATAAACTCATGCTTAGATTTTACGTTTTTGCCGCTTATACTGTGTTTACCCCCTTTGATTAACAGCTTGCTACGATCGGCTACATTGTTATTACGCAGTAACGATGGCGGCGCATCTGCGGCTTCTGGAATATCTAAAGCAATTTGAAATTCGTACCAGCAGGCTTTTTGATTTGCTAATTCAGCATGCCAAGTAATGTCTGCATTATCGAGGGTTAGTTCTTTTATCGCTTTACCAGCGGCATTAAAACCGTAAATTCTAAACTCAGCTGCTTGGCGCTTTAATGCACCTGTTTTATCTCGGTAACTGTATTCATCAGTATGAGCTATGGGCTCTGGTTGTTGCGGGCCAATAAAGTAGCCTTTTTTACTATTACCCACGCGCATTACACCAATAGGCGGATAAATACCGGCATAAACAATACACTCAGAGTCAGTATCTTGATCTTGCTGTGGCTTAAATTCACTTAACTGTTTAGGCTCTTGTAGCTGCTGACCGTTGGCTGTATGTCGGGCATGAGCACTGGCCGCATAGGCTGACTTTCGAGCCAATGCAATGCTACCTAGAGGCTCATGGGCGGCTAAAGTACGCCAAATATTAAACGCTAAGTTATTACCAAGCTCAGCTTGACCAATCGCGGTAATATTTTGTTGTGCTAAATGCAGCCGCGCAATACATACGTATGGGCTTTCTTCACAGCTCCACACGGCTTGTGCATCATCAAGTGGCATTGTTTTTGGGTTTGTTCTTAATTGTACTTCAAAGCGAAATGTTGCACTGCCTTGACGTAAACGTCGCTGCAAATCTAAAGCGAGGTAATTATTATCGACACTTGGTGCGCCAAGTTCACTGCCTTCAGGCACTAAGCGATATTTTACAATCTGTTGTTCGCCTAATTTGAACGGTAATATTGCCCAATAATTAGCGCTTAAACAGCTTGCTTCAACTTTTTGCATAGCCTGTAAAATATTGGCTGTTTGTATGTGTTTTGGATTATTTATATAGGCATCATAGTTTTTATCGATCACGCCTGCAGTGGTGAATTGGCACATCTGTTGCGCATTTTTGGTGAAAAATCGATCCATGTTTTGAAAAATAAAATCTGCGGTATCACCTTCGCCAATCAGCTTTGGCCCATCTACTCCAAAGAGCTTCACTGCCAATCCTAATGTGCTGTGTAAATCTGGTGATGATGGTAACGTATCACTTGAAAAGCGCACTGCACATTCGTATTCTTTGCCTGCAAAAATGCCAATTTTAAATTGTGGGTCTATATCTGGATTGATAATAAAGTGGCCGTAAGCGATGCCATGTTGCTTTCTAAATACAGCTCGTTGTGCTGGCTGTTGACCTTTGTCTATACGCGGCACTTGACCAAGGCCAACAAACATTTCAGTTAACCGCTGGCAGGCTAGTTCAACATCTTTGTCATTTGACCAACATGGCACATTGTTAGCAGTTGCTAGCGTTTTAATACTGCGATTTTTGGGTTTCTTAGCCATTATTATATTCCTTATAGTATTGAAGCGGCTCTAGAGGTATTAGCTCTAAAAGTCCTTTTAAGCAAGTTCACTATTATTGAGCTGACTGCACATTTAGTTGTTTATTAGTGCTGCGTAATTTTTCAAAATTATTAAATATATGGCTCACAGCCATGGTTGATTTACCCGCAGTTATGCCGTGACACGCAAAGCAATTGTTAATTGAATAATTAGCAGTTTGATTAGGATCGCCATAGGTTTGGGTGTAGGTTTCCATCGTTATATTGGCAAGAGCCAGCGAACCACGAAGTTTATCGTTAGCATTAGGCGGGACAATATTGCCGCTAATACCACTACTAAATTGATAATCTAGAGTGCTTAACCAAACGCTACCTGCGTAGAAATAGTGTTGCCATGGGGATGTTTGTGCAGCTAAAGCTTGTTGTACGCTGTGATTGAGTTGTTGAATGTTATTAAAATTTTCTGCATCTTGGTTTTGCTGTGTGGCTGTGGCGACTGTTGTATAAGGGGCGCCATTGGGTACGCCAAATTGATAAAGTCGAAACGTATTAGTGGTTGTTTCACCTTGCGGATAGCTTAGGTTGGCGTCGCCAGCGGTGGTGTTTTTTCTATAAAAAATAAAGTTATCGCTATCGCTTACCACTTTATTTACATCGTATGCTGTAGTGACTTTTTTAAACGCACTCGTTGAACCGTAATAATCAGGCGTTGATGCTTGATGTTCAAAGGTGGCCCAAATAAATTCAGGGTGATTTTCTACTACCCCAACAACATGCATACCTATCAATGCGACCTTACTGCTACGCATGGTTTTATTATCCGCTTTGATCAGTGCTTGACGAGTATAAAACTGCGCGTCTATCTCTTGTTCAGAATATAGCGCGCGTAGTTGATCTATTGCCAACCAAGCTGCTTTTATTTCAACCGAGCCCACAGCAAACTGATCACTGCTGGTAATGGGGGTTTTAGCTGCCGACTTGATAAATTCACGGTTGATATGAATTGAATAGTAAGCAGGCTGATTACCATATTTTGTAAATAATTCGCCATGGCTACTACCCGCCTGAGTGGTATCTTCTAAAATTAATTGAGAACTTAATTTAAAGCCTGTGGGGTTAAGTAAATCATTCCAAGGCTCAAGATAAGGCATCATTTCATTGTTTACTTGCAAGTAGTCATAGCCAAACATAACTAGTTGATTGGTCTTTTTATCTATTTGAGTTAAATACAGAAACTTTTGCCAAGACCATTGATGAAAGTCACAGTTAGTTGATTGGTCTTTACCTTTTTTAAATGCAAACGGGCTATCTTTACCTTCTTTAGGTGGTTTAACTGGAGAGTTAAACCAATCGCTTTGAGCACGACAATTAGTTTGTGATGTATATTGAGTGGTTGATTTTTCTGCAGCGTGAGTCGTGCTTGAGCTTAAACCGATTAATGTTAAAACAACGGCTGTGACAGACTTAAAACGTTCCATGATAATGTTCCTACTGTTACGAATTGAGCTAAATAGTACTTATCAATAAAAGTAGAGTAGTGAGGGAAATAAAACTATTACACGGTATTTCACGTGCTATTTATAGGATGTTTTAGGTATTTGCAGGGGGGTGATACAACAGAGCCATTAATAATAGTAAGCATAGTTGCTTTTGGTTGCAGTAATGATGATGCCAACAGTTTAATGAGGTCATGAACTGTAGCATTGAACAATTATTTTAAGGGTTAACTCATACGTTAACAGTATAAATTGGAAGCTCTTTATTTGTCGGTTGTTTATTAAAAATAAGACGCGAGAGAAACTCGCGCCTCCTATTTTCACTATCGACTTCGCGCTATTATAAAGCTTTAAATCTAATTGCTGTGCCGCCGCTGGTGGCAAGTTTAAGTGTTAACTTGCCACCAGCTGTGACTATGCGCTTTTCGATTTTTAAATCGTATGGGTTGTTTTTCCACTGCGCATTATTACCATCACGATAAATTTGTGCCTCAAACTTTTTACCTTGCTCTAAGAAGTCGAGTTTAATCTCTATGCTGCGAGCTTGCTCATCGGTTACCGCTCCTAAAAACCAGTCGTTACCAGAGTAGTTATCACGCTTACGCTCTTTGCGAGCAAATACCACGTAATCGCCAACCTCACCCGCTAGTGCGATACTTTGTTGCCAATCTGTTGGTACGTCTTGAATAAACTTAAATGCGTCCGGTTTGGCTAAATAGTTACGCGGAAGATCAGCGGCCATTTGGATTGGACTATACATTACGACATATAACGCGAGTTGTTTCGCAAGTGTGGTTTGTGGACGATTTGTATCACCACCTAATCCATTAAAACTCATATCAAAAATGCCGGGTGTAAAGTCCATTGGCCCAGCTAACATACGGGTAAAGGCGAGCATTGGAATATGCTCTGGTGGATTTGGCGGTGTGCCCCATGCATTAAACTCTTGGCCGCGAGCACCTTCGCGGGCTATCCAGTTCGGATAAGTACGGCGCAGACCTGTGTCTTTTATCGGTTCATGGGTGTTAATACTGATTTTATGTTTTGCAGCCAGTTGCACGCTGTGTAGGTATTCATTAACCATAAATTGGCCATCGTGCCACTCATGGCGAGCAATGCCGTTTTCATCAATGCGTTTGATGTTGCCGCCATCTGCTACGTAACCTGTTTTTACTTGGCTAACGTTAGATTTTTCGTACAGTGCGTAGGCGTCTTCCATCTGGTTGCGGTAGTTGGTTACGTTGCCAGACGTTTCGTGGTGGCCAATCAGCTGTACGCCTTTTTCTTTGCCATAGCGAGTTAGCTCTGCAATATCAAAGTCAGGGTAAGGTTTGGTAAAACTAAAAACATCACCATTGAAGAACCAGTCGCCATCCCAGCCAATATTCCAGCCTTCGACGAGTACCCCATCAAAACCGTATTTAGCTGCAAAATCCATGTAGCGCTTGGTTTCTTTGGTGGTCGCACCGTGCTTTTCACCGCTGCCCCAAGTGTTCTCATTGATATGCATGCCCCACCAAATACCGACATATTTACCTGGTTTAACCCACGATACATCACCGAGTTTATTTGGTTCGTTGAGGTTTAAAATAATATCTGAGTTGATCAAATCAACGGCTTTGTCACCAATTTGAATTGTGCGCCACGGAGTATTAAATGCGCCATGTTTTTTAACCGCAACACCATCAGACCAAGGCGTTAAGTCGGCTTGTAAAGTCCCTGGGCGACGTTGATTGAGCACCATCCCTGCATAATCAACTAATGCAGCTTCGTGAATGCTCACATGGACGCCATCAGCGTTTTTAAAGGTAAATGGAGTATGCGCAAGAGCAGCTTGTTGCAGTGGAGTGGTGTTATAAACATATTCATAACGGTTCCAACCACGAGCTGGGATCCACCATGCGGTGGCTTTATCCGCACCACTAATTGCAAATTCGGTTAGCTCCTTAGTGATTTCAATATTTTCAAATCCAGCTTGTTTAGGTACTTCGTAACGAAAACCGACGCCATCATTAAAAGCTCGAAAACGAACCGTGTAAGTGCCGCCTTGTGGCGCTGGCTTTTTAAACGTAACCGCGAGCTCATTATGTTTATCTATAATAGTTTGGCGTTCACCCCAAGGTTGCTGCCATTGGCTGTTATGTTGGGAGTTGTTAACGTCGGTGATTGTAAAACCTTCAGCAAAGGCGGCTTGTTGTTTAAATTCGAAGCCAAGAGCTGAATTTTCAATAACATCTTTGCCGTTAAAGCTGATTTTATAACTTGGTGTAGCTTGCTGATCCGAAATGGTTATTGTTATATTTCCGTTCGGGGATTGAATCGTCGCGTCTTTAGCAAAACAAGCACTTGAAAGTCCAAGCAGAAGTAGCAAAGGTAATCGCATAGCTGTTCCTTGAGGTGTAACCTAATTGAAGCATTTAGCATAAAGCGCAAGGGCCTAGATTACGAGATGACTGCATACGTATTCAGCTCATTAGTTAGCTTAGGTTAAATATTGAAAAATAATTAACGAGATATTTTTAACAGAATATAATTAACAAAAGATTAATCTAATTGGTTTATAATGAATGAAGTTAAATAAGAAGATATTAAAATGTTAAAGCAGACCTTCATTCTTTCATTGTGTTTAATGGTTTTTAATAGTTACGCTGGTACTATCACTATTAATGATCAACAGCAAAAACCGCTCGCTAATGCCGTCGTCTGGTTAACGCCTGCGGATAAAAGTGTTGAATTCCCCGCGCCAACTACACCCTTTATAATGACTCAAAAAGACCGGCAGTTTATTCCCCATGTGTTGGTGGTACCGCAAAATGCTCAAGTTGAGTTTCCAAATGCAGATTCAATCATGCACCACGTGTATTCGTTTTCCAAAGCTAAATCGTTTGAGCTAAAGCTATACCGAGAGCAACCACAGGATCCGATCAGTTTTGAGCAAACGGGCGTAGTTGAATTAGGCTGTAATATTCATGATTGGATGTTGGGGTATATTGTGGTGGTTGATAGTCCGTATTACGCAATGACCAATGACAAAGGACAAATTGAGCTGGCGCTTGAGGCCGGAGATTTTACACTCAATATTTGGCACTCCGAATTTAGTGACATCAGCAAAACTGAAAGCAAAGCCATTTCACTAACTAGTGCGCCGGTTGTTTATCAAATAAAACAGGCGATTATTTCTCGTGTTACGGTGGGTGTTGATGAATTTGACGACTATGAATAAAGCTTGCTTTTACCTAGGTGTAGTGGGGCTAACATTAACGTGCAATGCTTTTGCACAAGTAAAGGGCTTAGTGCAACTAAGTGCAGTTCAGGGTGATCAATACGTAAGTTGGCAACAAGGTGGCGTAGGGCTATACCGATACGATAGTGACAATGATGGCATTGTGCTTTCTCAGGGAGTCGTTGATTTTAGAACTGATTTAACCACCGCTTGGTCAGCACATGGGGTTATTAATGCTTATCAAGATCCGCAGCCGACTTTAGGTTTTAGCCAAGCATATTTGCAATATAAGCCGCTAACAGCGAGTAACTATAAATGGCATCTGCGGGTAGGTGGTTTTTACCCGTTATTATCATTAGAAAATCCAGATATGGGCTGGCTTTCACCATATAATTATACTAACTCAGCAATAAACTCATGGATAGGTGAAGAGGTACGTACCGTTGGGGTTGAGGCCACTATCAAGCGGCCAGGGCGCAGCTTTAACAGTACCAATAGCTTTGCATTGGTTGGCGCTACATTTAAAGGTAATGATCCTGCAGGCACATTATTAGCTTGGCGTGGCTTTGCAGTGCATGACCGCCAAACGACCTTTAATGAAAGTATTGCGTTTGCGCCAATCGCTTCATTTAATAGCACCGAACTTCAGTATCAGGCAAATCAGGTCTTGCCCTTTGAGGAGGTTGATGGGCGCTTTGGTTATTATGCAGGAATTCACTGGGATTATTTAAAAAAATCACAATTTCGTTTTTATTATTACGATAATAATGGCGACCCTGCAGCACTAAATAGAAGTACAGGGCAATATGCATGGGATACTCGTTTTAGCAGCGTCGCGTGGCTATATAAATTTACTGCGAATACGCGCTTAATTGCGCAAATGATGTCGGGCACTACTGCAATGGGTGCTAAACGCGGTGTAAATAATAGCTTCTATAGTCACTTTATATTAGTAAGTCATAAAATGGCCAAGCATCGTATTTCAATGCGTTATGATTATTTTGAGGTAACCGATCATGACGACTGGCAATTTGATCCTAATGCCAGTGAAGGGGAGAGTATAACCGCGACCTGGCGTTATCAATTAACGCCGCAGTGGCAACTAGGGATTGAGGGCTCAGCATTACATAGCCAAGCAGAGAATCGCATGGCGATGAATAATCCCAAAAACCTATCACAGCAACAAATTAGCTTAAATGTTCAGTGGCGCTTTTAATGGTAATTCAGATAGTTTGAACTATATTAAGTTGTGGCTGATGTTGTATTTTATGCAAAGGTGAAAAATGAACTTACAGAGTATTCGAATCAAGAGCTCGCTGCCAATTATGTTACTTGGGATTGCGATAATAGTACTGATAGCAGGCTATACCCACTTAATTAACTTACAAAAAGATGCGTTAGAAGCACAATCTGAGCGATTTTTAAATGCTATTTCAGTAGTGGTTAATGGTGACCGTGATCTTTACCAAGCCAAAGTAGCTGAACTACACCTAGTAACCAATAAGATAGGTAATGCCGAAGAGTTGCAAGATCATCAAGAAAACGCACAGCAAGTGACCGATCGTTTTAATCAATATTTACATTTTTTATCAGCCTACCCGCAAGTAACGGCGCAGTTTACTGGCTTTGATAGTGCCTTTGAAAAATGGTTATCAGCATCAAACGCGTATATCAATGACCCACAAAACAAGCAAAAAAATCAGCAGGCTAATACTGAGTTTGCAGCGCTGCGCGATATTTTAGATAAAGCAGGTGAACAAGCTGAATTGACATCTAAACAAGAAAAACAAAAGCTGCTAGAGAAGATAACCACAACGAAACTGTTTTTACTGACTATGGTGGTGGTGCTGTTAGCCATTTCAGCTTGGTTCAGTTATATGATCCCACGTCAGTTAACGAAGCAAATGCATTACGTGACAGCGAGAATTAATGATATTGCCTCTGGTGATGGTAATTTAACAGAGCGTATTGTGGTAAAAAGCCAAGATGAATTTGCCGAGCTGGCAACGGCATTTAATCGCTTTTTAGATAATTTGCAGCAATTGATCCGTGATATTTTAGGCCAAGCTAATGAGCTTAACCATTTAGGTACTGATTTAAGTCAGTTCGCAAATCAAAATAATCAGATCACTCAAAAACTCAGCCAAGCATCTGAATCAATTGTCAGTGCGGTTCATCAAATGAGTGTTGCTAGTCGCGAAGTCGCTAATGTGGCGCAGCAGTCATCAAAAGAAGCCGATAACTCACAGCACCTGGCTAAGCAAGGTTTAACGGCTGTGGCTAATTCGAGTGATAAAATAGTCGCGCTATCTGAAAATATGGAACATGCCAGTAACAAATCAACCGAACTGCAACAAAGCTCTGATAATATAGCTAAAGTGCTAGAGGTGATCCGCGCGATTGCGGAGCAAACTAATTTACTTGCGCTTAATGCTGCTATCGAAGCGGCGCGAGCTGGCGAACAAGGGCGGGGGTTTGCGGTGGTTGCCGATGAAGTACGCACCTTGGCAACGCGCACTCAAGAAAGTACCAACGATATTCAAAAAATGGTTGAGCAGTTTGCCAATAGTGTCGAGCAGTCTTTAACGGCAATTAATGGTGGCAAACGCTTTGCAGATGAAGCCGTAGCCTCGTTTACGCAAACCAATGATGTGCTTAATGCGATGCAAGAGTCATCAGTAAAAGTGAATGATATGGCTATGCAAACAGCCCAAGCTACCGATGAGCAAACCGCAGTAGCGGAAGAAATAAGTCATAATTTATCGTCATTGAACGAGCAAACCATGCAAGGTGGCGAGCTGGCACGTTCAACCGAAGAAGTCGCGGTAAGAATGAATCAATTAACCGATGAATTAAACCGCCTAGTGCAGCGCTTTAAAGTTTAATTGTTTGCTGTAGGCAATAAAAAAGGGTTCGAGAGAACCCTTTTTTGCGTTATTAGTATCTAATACCAATCGACTTAAATATTTAACCATTCTAGCGCGCTAAATAAAGCGCTAACTGCGTTAGTAATTTTTCATGTACGACTGCATGGATGCAAGAGGTAGAGCAATGCAGGAGCAATTGCCGAGAACAACTACATGTCAAAATCTCTGCCTTGTTACCACTGTATTTTTCTGTCGCTATAAATGGTCAGTAACTTAAAACGATTGGTATAACGTTTACTTTTTTTCGAAAGCGCGCTTCATAAAGTTTGGTGTTGCTAATGCGCCATGGTGAATACCATTATTGTAATACTCTGTAGTTTGCGCAAGCTCTGCTGCTGCGTCTTCTCTAAAACCAGCGAATGCTTCATCTTTACGAGCAAGTGTTACTGACCATAAGCCACTTGGGTAAATAGGTTGTGGGAATGGCAGTGTTTGTAAGTCGTTAAAGCCTACATCAGTCATCGCATCGCGCATTTCAACCAGTAATGGCATATGCATAAGCGGTGATTCACTTTGTTGTACCATAATGCCGCCAGGGCGTAGTGCATTTAAACAGCTCGTGTAAAAGGCATGGTTAAACAAACCTTCACCTGGACCGACTGGATCAGTGCCATCAACAATCACGATATCGATTGATTCTGCTGCAGCTTCACGCATGTATTTAATACC
This sequence comes from Pseudoalteromonas sp. SG44-1, assembly GCF_014164315.1. NCBI lineage: Bacteria > Pseudomonadati > Pseudomonadota > Gammaproteobacteria > Alteromonadales > Pseudoalteromonadaceae > Pseudoalteromonas > Pseudoalteromonas sp. SG44-1. The sequence continues at coordinate 7,686 of NZ_JACJEW010000037.1, read as the reverse complement.
GTCGTCAAACATTACTGTAGCGCGAGGATCTTGGTTTGCTTCACATAACTCAGGGAAGTATTTAAGTGACATTTGCGTCACTACTTCATCGATATCGATTTGTGTAACAGACTCAACGCCCGGGTGCTTGAGTACCTCACGTAAAGTGCCGCAGTCACCACCACCAATAATAACTACATTTTTTGGGTTTGGGTGTGCAAGTAGTGCAGGGTGGCTGATCATTTCATGGTAAAAAAAGTTTTCACGGCTAGTTACCATAGTACAACCGTCAATAATCATTAGATTACCGAAGTCTGTTGTCTCGTACATTTCGACTTTTTGAAAAGGCGATTGCTGTTCTTCTAGCTTTTTGTTGATGCGCATAGAAAACGCACTGCCGTCACGTTCACTGATTTCTGTAAACCATTTACTTTGATCTAAATTTGCCATGTCGCTAGTTACACTTTTGAGTTGAGTATGAAAAAGGGGCAATTCTGCCAGTGCTTGGCGTTTTGCTCAATGAAATTTTATCAGTATAGCGAATATATTTTATCTTAGCTTTGGCTTAAAGGTCATTTTTTGTTAGCGTAGAGAGTTATGACGTACTAAAATGCGTGATTCCGCGAAACTTGTTAACTATAGAAGAATTTGCCATGACTTGGGGTTTAGATACAGCACGCTCTACATATAACGTTGCTCATTGGAGCGATGGTTACTTTGATATTAATAGCCAAGGTGAGCTGGTTGCTTTCCCAGATGGCGATCAAACGAAAGCCGCTATTTCATTAACCGAGTTAACGGAACAATTTAAAAAGCAGGGTTTAACGTTACCAGTATTAGTACGCTTTACCGATATCTTGCAAAATCGTGTAGATACTATGACCAGCGCATTTAGTAGCGCGCGCAATGCCCGTGCCTACCAAGGTCAATATACTTGCGTATATCCGATCAAAGTAAATCAGCAGCGTTCAGTAGTAAGTAAGTTATTGGCGCACCCGAGCGGCTTAGTCGGTTTAGAAGCCGGTTCAAAACCTGAGTTAATGGCGATTTTAGGTGTGGCAAAACAACCGATCACTATTGTTTGTAATGGATACAAAGACAGTGAGTTTTTACGTTTAGCATGTATTGGCCAAGCTATGGGCCATAAAGTTAAAATCGTCGTTGAAAAGCTATCTGAGTTAACAACGTTATTAGCCGAGATTGAAGATCTAGGCATCGAGCCTGCCATTGGTATTCGCATCCGTTTAAACTCAGTGGGTAAAGGGAAGTGGCAAAATACCGGTGGCGAAAAAGGTAAATTTGGCTTAACAGCTGGGCAAGTATTAACGGCCGTCGAAGTACTCAAAAAACACAATAAGTTGCATTTAATGCAAATGGTACATTTTCATATAGGCTCACAAATTGCCAATATTCGCGATATTCATCGTGCTTTACGTGAATGTTCACGCCACTTTGCAGAATTAAGCCAGCTAGGTGTGCCATTAAATACCGTTGATGTAGGTGGTGGTTTAGGCGTTGATTACGAAGGTTCTGGCTCGCGCAGTGCCTGTTCCATGAACTACACAGTCGAAGAATATGCTCGTAATGTGGTGAATGCGTTTGCTGAAGTGTGCGAACAGCATGACTTAGCGCATCCGGCTATTATTACTGAATCAGGCCGTGCGTTAACTGCTCACCACGCAGTGCTGATCACTGATGTGATTGATGTTGAGCAAGCACCAAATCACAGCAACCCTAGTGCACCTGAGCCAAATAGTGCGTTAGTGTTAGATGAAATGTGGCAGTGTTTACAACGCTTAAACCCACGTATGGCGCTAGAAATTTACCATGATGCAATGCACTTATTTAGCGAAGCGCATGACCAATACGTACATGGTTTAGTAAGCATGTTGGAGTGGGCGAAAATAGAGCAGCTGTATTTTACTATTTTGCATCGCGTGCGAGCGTCATTAAGCAATGCGCGTGCTCACCGTGAAGTACTGGATGATTTAAACGAAAAATTAGCCGACAAATTATTTGTGAATTTTTCATTGTTTCAGTCATTGCCAGATGTCTGGGGGATCCAGCAATTATTCCCGGTAATGCCGATTGAAAACCTTGATAAGCCGTTAACGCAACGCGCTATCATTCAAGATATTACCTGTGACTCAGATGGGCAAATTCGTGAATATGTTGAGGGAGCAGGGATCGAAACAAGCTTACCTATTCCACAATATGTACCTGGGCAACAATACCACATTGCCATGTTTATGGTGGGAGCTTACCAGGAGATTTTAGGTGATCTACATAACTTATTTGGTGATACTGATTCAGTCCATGTAGAGCTCACCGAACAAGGTTATCAACTAACCAATGCGATCAAGGGTGATAGCGTTAAGGATGTATTAAAGTTTGTTGATTATGATAGCGATATTTTCTCGGATAACTTTGCTACCACAGTACAGCAACTCGACATTAGTGACTCTATTAAGCAGCAGTATTTAGCTGAGCTAAATGCGGGCCTTGAAGGGTATACATATTTTGAAGATTAATTGCGATACTCTTGTATTGCATTCTAAATTGCCGAACAGTTTTAATGAAAGGAATTAAGTAGTAATGTCTTGGATCCGTTGTGTTTTTAGTATTTTCTTTTACACCATAAATACACTAATTTGGTTTGTTCCCATTTTTATTTGTGGCCTAATTAAACTTATCCCTATCAAACCGTTACAAAAGTTAATGAGTTGGACAGCTAAGCAGTGCGCCTCTATTTGGGTTACGTTTAATACGTTAAATCAAAAGTTATTAACACCAACCAAACTAAGTGTAACCGGCCTTGAAGAGCTCAAACTAAAAGACTGGTACTTAGTGATTGCCAATCATCAGAGCTGGGTGGACATTTTAGTTTTACAGCGTGTGTTTAATCGTAAAATTCCATTTTTAAACTTCTTTTTGAAAAAAGAATTGATATACGTTCCTGTTCTGGGGCTATGTTGGTGGGCGCTCGACTTCCCTTTTATGACTCGTACCAGCAAAAGCCAATTAAAAAAGAATCCTAAATTACGTGGTAAAGATTTAGAAACAACCCGTAAAGCCTGTGAAAAGTTCAAAGAAATGCCGGTGAGTGTGGTTAACTTCGTTGAAGGTACTCGCTTTACAGCGCAAAAACATTCGCGTCAAAATAGCCCGTTTCCTCATTTACTCAAACCTAAAGCGGGTGGGGTGGCGTTTGTGATGCAAGCTATGGGTGAGCAAATCTCTAAAGTGGTAAATGTCACTATTCAGTATCCTGAGGGCATTCCTACCTTTATGGATTTTGCCAGTGGACGAGTAAAACAAATTAATATTTATGTAGAAGTGATGCCGGTAAGCCAAGAGTTGATAGGTGATTACACGGGAGATTCTGAATTTAGAGTACGTTTTCAATCAGAATTAAATCGCTTATGGCAAGAGAAAGAACAACAGCTTAGCGAGTTTGAGCAAAAACTTAAGTCATAGTCGCAAATGCTAATAGGTAACGGCCCAAATCAGTACTGTTAAGCTTGTATTGGTTTTGGGTTTGTTACAGTGTTAAGCAACAATCAATATAGCTAAAATGACTGTTATTGAGCCTCCCGCAGCAAGGAATTAGAATTATCATGACGACTCCAACTCATTTACAGCAATTTGTGCAGCCTTGGTTTCAGGGTATGCCTGACACAGTATTATTCAGTTCTCTTACAGCCACTGCAATTGGTGTGTTCTCGCTGTTAGTGGTGTATTTATTTACCCGCCGTTTAATGCTACCAGGTATTCAAAAGGTGGTGACTAAACTTTCTCCTGAGCGAATTGGGCTGTTGGCGCCTATGCTGACAAAACTTAACCGTCGTTTTGCCGGAATGTTGTGCTGTGTATTATTCTTAGCAACATTTGATAGTGTTTATCCAGTTACTGAATTTGCTGCTGAAGTGCTGAAGACGATTGGCCAAACTTTATTAATTATTCATGTTGGCTTTATCATCAGCAGCATAGTAAGTATTGCGGGTGGCATTTATAACCAACTAGAGTTTGCTCGCGAAGTGCCGATTCAAGGGCTGATCCAAGTAGTAAAACTTATTACCTTTATGATTTGTGTGATTTTGATTGTCAGTATCGTACTGGAAAAATCGCCAACCTATATTCTGTCAGGCTTCGGGGCAATTGCTGCGGTGACCTTGTTAGTATTCAAAGACACTATATTAGGTTTTGTAGCCAGCATTCAAATTGCAGCAAATCGTTTAGTAACCTATGGTGATTGGATCCAAGTAGATAACTATGGTGCTGACGGCGAAGTAATTGACCTTGGGTTAAATACCGTAAAAGTACGAAACTGGGATAACACTATCACCACTATCCCCACTTATATGCTGGTGGCCGGCTCATTTAAAAACTGGCGTGGTATGCAAGAATCTGGAGGTCGTCGGATCAAGCGCTCACTCAATATAGATATGAATAGCATTCGTTTAGCTGATGACGAGCTGACTAAAACGATTTCTCAAACTATCGCGTTAAAAGAATATATTAAGATGAATACCTTACCTGATCCGGTATCAAATTTAGGGTTATTTCGTCGTTATGCTGAAGGATATTTAAAGCAGCACAGTAAAATAAACACGTCATTGACATTAATGGTGCGGGAGTTACAACCGTTAAATCATGGCTTACCGATAGAGTTTTATTGTTTCAGTGAAGATAAGCGCTGGATATCGTACGAGCATCTGCAAGCAGAGATCATGGATCATCTACTTGCGGTATTACCTATTTTTGACCTACGCGCTTATCAAAGTGTCTCGGGGCAATTTAGTCCTGCAGCAATCACCCCAACCGCTATTAAACCTACCATTAAAGTGGCAAATAATACTGAAGTAGGCCAAGGCTAACAAATACGATTAATAGCCACCAAATAGGTGGCTTTGCTAACCTTAGCCATGCAAAAGCTGCAACAACAATCACAATATGCCAAATGTTGTGAACTGCGGATGTCCAAATTGGTGAATACAATGCAGCCGCTAAAAAACCCACCACAGCGGCATTAAGCGCGGCAATACAGCTGGCAAAGCGGGGGCGTTCGGATAATTGCAGCCAGCTTTTTTGAAATGCTAACATTAATAAAAAACCAGGAGTAAAAATCAGTAAGGTTGCAATCACCGCACCAACAAGCGGCTGCTCGCTATTAAGCTCTGCGCCTAAATAACTAGCAATGGTGAACATTGGCCCAGGCACCGCTTGTGCGCTGGCGTAAGCTGATAAAAATTGCTCAGTGTTTAAACTTGGTAAGCCAGCTTGAAGTATCGGCAATACCACATGACCGCCGCCAAAAACCATAGCCCCAGCTTGATAAAAGGGTGCAAAATCTGCAAATTGAGAACCTAGTGGGACAAAGCTCACTAGCAATAATAGTGCAAATAGAATGAATGCAGGCCAGTTAACTGTGCGCTGCTTAGTTGCTGTTTGATTACTTTGAGATAGATTAAGCAATGGCCATATTGCGCCAATAGCAGCGGCTGCTAATAGAACCAATATTTGACTGCTCAGGCTCGGTAATAAGATCAGCACTAAGGTACTTAACATAGCAAGCGCTTTGAGTACCCAGCTAGTACAAAAGCTTTTTGCCATACTCAGCGTAGCATCGGCCACAATTACTACGGCAAATAGTTTTAAACCGGCAACTATTGCAAAGTAAATAGCATCAAATTGGTGGGCGCTAATCGCTAATAAAGCCATGATCAAAAAGGAAGGTAAGGTAAAGCCAACAAAAGCAGCAATACCGCCTAATACGCCTGCTCGCTCCACACCAATGGCAAAACCCACTTGGCTAGACCCAGGTCCAGGCAGAGCCTGACTAAGACTGATTAGTTGTGCATAACGTTGAGCATTGAGCCATTGCAAGTTATCAACAAAATGACGTTTAAAATAACCTAAATGTGCAGCTGGCCCGCCAAAGCTCATGCAACCAAGTAAAAAAAACTGCTTAAAAATAGCTAGTAACATGAATTCTCTCGTTTCTTATTGCCGTAACAGCTTAGTATGACAAAATTTCGTGACAATTTTATGGTTTTTAATCTTTGTACCTGTCTACAATGTAAAAAAGGCTTTGTTAAAGTTAAGTAGTTATGCGATTTATTGTTTATATTTTTATAATTTTTGCCTTTATAAACTATGCCTATGCTGCAAATGAACCTAATGCGGCTGTGCAAAAAATATCGTTAGCCGTGGATCATGCACCACCGTATAGCCAAATTAATCAAAATGGTGAAGTATCAGGCGCGATTGTTGATATTTTTCGGGAGATGAAAAAGCAACTTCCTTTTAAGTTAGAGCTGGTTGGTTGCCCATTTTCACGCTGTGTAAGAATGTTAGAGCAAGGCGAAGTTAATGCGATGGGAGGTTTGATCCTCACACCTATGCGTCAGCAAGTAATGCAATTTGTAACCCCACCTTATATGGTTTTAACCTCGTCATTTGTATTTTATGCACGCGAAGATAGCCAATTACAAATCAACAACTATGACGATTTATATGGTAAAAAAATTGCGATTATGCGAGGTGCCGTACATTTTAAACGTTTTGATGAAGACGATGAACTGACTAAAATAGCTGTTTTAACAGAAAGCACAGCTATTAACCTATTATTGAAAGGGCGTGCAGATTTAGTTATTGCCGTTGAAGATACCGCGGATCATGCTATGAGTGTGCTGAATCAGCCAGCCAATAAACTAGTTAAAATGCGGTATCGTTTTAATGACATAATCTATGGTTATCTCGCTTTAAGTAAACAGTTTTCAGTAACCCCATTAGCGCAGCGGGTTGATGCGCTAATGAAAACAATGGCTGCCACTGGTCAGCTAAATACATTAATTGCTCCCTATGAACTTCCTCCTCTTAACGAGCAAGCGCTGAGCTTTTAACATCTTCTTCATATTTCGTTCATTACAATGTTTGCATACTAGCTGTTAATGAAAGAATTAATAACCAAGGAAATACCATGACTTTAACCAAACCATTACTAACAGCGACTATTGTTGGATTATTATTAACGGGTTGTGAGACCACCAACACAGGAATGGGAGCTGGTATTGGTGCAGCTACAGGCGCAGTACTTGGTAAGGCAACCGGAGATCATGATGATAAACGTATCTTCATTGGTGCCGCTATTGGCGCGCTAGCCGGCGCTGCGGTTGGTGACTATATGGATAAACAAGAAGCGGCTTTTCGTGATGAGTTAGCCGGCTCCGGTGTTGAAGTTGTGCGTGAAGGCGATAACTTACGTTTAGTGATGCCAGCTAATATAACTTTTGCCACCGATCAATCGTATATTTCATCAGGCTTTCATAACACCCTTGATGCTATTGCTAAAGTGATGAATAAGTACGAAAAAACTTATTTAAGTATTGAAGGCCATACCGATAGCACAGGTAAAGATAGCTACAACATGACGTTATCGCAACAGCGTGCGCAGAGTGTGAAAGGTTACTTAGTGAATCAGCAAATTCTAGCTGGGCGTATTAGTACACGTGGTTACGGCGAAACTCGCCCAATTGCCAGCAATGACAGCGCCAACGGCCGCGCGCAAAACCGCCGCGTGGAAGTTCAAATTGTACCAAATACTAAAGGTTAATGTTTTATCTCAATCATTTGCTACCTAAGCAAATGATTGAGATTATTTACCGCTTACCGCTTACCGCTTACCGCTTACCGCTTACCGCTTAC
>NZ_JACJEW010000036.1:0-50156 GCF_014164315.1 Pseudoalteromonas sp. SG44-1 | reverse complement strand
CTGACCGCTGACCGCTGACCGCTGACCGCTGACCGCTGACCTTTACCAAATCATCTCAACAAATTCTGGATGATCGATATATGGATTGCGGTTGCCTTGATGCTCATAAGCGGCTTGGTTTCTATCTAGTTCAAGTTGACTGACTGGATCGTCGTTATGCCAATTAACCAACATAGTCACTACCCAATTCTCAAACACTTGGTTACTAGAGCCGTTAAGCACGGCATTACTAGCCGTGGTGTTGTTTTGCCAAGTACCAATGACGTTTTCGTAGCGGGTTGCCATATAGAAGTAGGCGCGAGCAAAGTCACCTTTAAACTCATCGATTGGCTCAAATACTGTGCCTGAGTAATTAATCGAGCTTGCTGCGCTGCCAAGTTTACTGCCATTGCTTGAGGTGAAACTGGCGCTGCCTACTTCGCCAAATGGGTAATTGCTACGTTTTGAATTAACATAACCATCGGTTGCAAAAATATGATGTACGTCTGAGTTCATAGGCTCATTTGTGCCGCCAAACCAACTTTTCGGAAATGAATGTTCGCGGTTATAACAATCAGCTTCACTATTGTAAGTGCCGCATTGATCACTTACAGCGACATAGTTATAGCTGTCTTGACCGGTGGGATTTTCTGAATAGCGATCGAGTATTGAATTGTCATTTTCAAAGTACTTATCCCGTGAAGCAAGATCGTAAAAACTCCAAATTGCAGAATAACCCTGTGAGTTGTGGTCTTTAACGATGTTATATAGTGCTGTTTTTAGAGCGTAGCCTGTTAAACCTTGAACGGTGACATAATAACCGCTTGGCTCTGTGGGGGGCGTTTCTGGGTTAGTATCATCGCCCAGTGTGAATGGCGTTGCTTCGCTAGTTTGAAAGCTACTGCCGCTTGCAAGAGGTGTTTGCTCAAATGTGAGCGCGTAACTACCGTTACCAAATGAACAGCAAATGCCATCACCATAACTATCAAAAATACTAAAGGTATAATCGCCATCTACTAAACAAGCTTGTTCAGTGTAACTGTTATTGCCGCTATAACTGCCACCAGATGCAACGGGTGTGCCTTGTGCATTAGTAATTTGCCAACTTGTCTCTTCGCCATAGTTATCTGTGGTGAGCGCTAAACTAACAGTGTTATCAGCACAACCGGTCGGTGTTGGTGTGCTGCCAGCAGCGTTTGGTGTGAAATTATCAACATAAACACTTTCACTGCCATCAAAACCGCTAACATCATAAAAGCGTAGGCCAACGCTAATGGTCGTGTTACTTGATGCTGTGTATGTATAGCTGATCTGTTGCCATTGATTTAAAAGTGCAGGGTTTGAGTAGCCTTGATAACCGTCGGCAATGAGACGCGCTTTAACACCGCCTTCAGTGTGGTAAACCCAGCTTGAGAATAAGTAGCTTTTGCCGGCCTCAACAGTAACTTCTTGCAGTAAATCAGTATTGCTTTGACTAGCGGTATTAACCACTACTTTTGCAGCAAGAGCTCCTGAATTCACTATGGTATTTGAAGCTGATAGTGTAATGCCTGAGTCAATCGTACTCCAGCCGTTTGGGCTATTACTTGACCAGTTTTCAAAGTCACCATTATTAATGCTGGCCATGCAGGGAAGTGCTGTAGCTAACATAGCACTGCTGAGTATGAGTTTTCTATATGCCCCGTGTGACATAGTGTTTCCTTATTGTATTTATAGTCGGCGCACAGAATGTGGCCAAATCCACTATAGCCTACTCAAGATTTGTTGCAAAAAAGTTAATTTGTATTTTGAAAAAAATGAAGTGAATAAATTTTTGTATGATATTTCTGATCGGCTAAGCGTGGTGCTGAAATCATCAGCGGTTATTTTTACCTTTTAATCTGTTTTTACTGGTTAATTTATAAATTAATAACTAAATGGAATAACAAAGCAGATTCTATTCTTTTTTTATTGGCGCGTACCCCGTTATTCTTCACACTCAGAGAAATCTTTAGGGGCTGAGTTATTTGCCTTAAAGGCGACACAAATTTTAGGCAAAGTGATTACTGTAATCAGTGATCATTTTGCAGATAACTTTCAGGGTTACGGGGAATTAATTCATGTTGTTAGGTCAACTCAATGCCGCGGCAAGTCCGCTATCGCAAGAGCAAGTACAAAAGCTGCAAGGTTTAGTGGCTGAGCTTAATCCAATTCAGCAAGCTTGGGTAAGTGGCTATCTTGCTGCGAATGCCAATACGGCGGCCTTAGGTGGTGTTGTAGGTGCTGCGCCAAGTGCTGGAGATGCAGCTGCATTGACCATTTTATATGGCTCACAAACCGGTAATTCAAAAGGTGTAGCGACTAAGCTCAAAGAGCAAGCGGAGTCTCGTGGTTTAGCTGTTAAGTTAGTTAGCATGGCTGATTACAAACCAACGGCCCTGAAAAAAGAAAAATTCTTAACTGTCGTTGTTTCTACTTACGGTGAAGGTGAGCCGCCGGAAGATGCCGAAACATTACATGAGTTTTTAGCAACCAAAAAAGCACCTAAGCTTGATGGCGTTAAAATTGCGGTTATAGGTTTAGGTGATTCAAGCTATGAGTTCTTCTGTCAAACAGCAAAAGACTTTGAACAGCGCTTAAATAAGCTCGGTGCAGAAACCATTTACCAGCGTGCTGATTTAGACGTTGATTACGATGATGAAGCCGCCAGCTGGATCAGCGGAGCACTTGATGCATTTGAACCTGATTTAAAAGCACAGCAAGGCGCAACAGGTGGGCAAGTGGTGTCATTTGGTACACCAGCAACAGCTGCCAGCCAATATACCAAGCAAAACCCATTTCCAGCAGAGCTTAGCCTAGTGCAAAAGATCACCGGTCGAGATTCAACCAAAGATGTGCGCCATGTTGAGATTTCACTGGAAGGGTCTGATATTACTTACACACCGGGTGACTCGCTGGGTGTGTACTTCTTAAATGATGAAGCACTGGTTGATGAAGTACTGACACTGACGCAAATTGATGCTGCAAGCCAAGTTAAAATCGCTGATGAAGAGCTAAGCATTCGTGATGCCTTAATTGAAAAGTTAGAGCTGACTCAATCATACCCAGGTTTTGTGGAAAAGTACGCGATAGCGACAGGCACACCTGAGTTATTAAAGCTGGTTGAAGATAAAGCGGCAATGCGTGAATACATCGAGCCTCGTCAAATCTATGATGTGATCCGCCAAAATCCAGCCAAGCTTGAAGCACAAACTTTAGTTGATTGCCTACGCAAACTACAAGCGCGTTTATATTCTATCGCTTCAAGCCAAGCTGAGGTTGAAGATGAAGTGCATTTAACCATTGGTCTAGTTGAATTTGAGGCATTCGGTAGTGAGCACTTAGGTGGTTGTTCGGGTTATTTAGCACGTCGTGCCGAAGAAGGCTGTAGAGTAAAAGTATATAGCGAGCATAACGATAACTTCCGTTTACCTGCTAACGACGAAACGCCAGTGATCATGGTCGGCCCTGGTACTGGTATTGCGCCGTTCCGTGCTTTCTTACAAGAACGTGATGCCCGCGAAGCATCCGGTAAAAACTGGTTATTCTTTGGTAACCCACACTTTACCCAAGATTTCTTATATCAAGTAGAAATTCAAGGTTACTTAAAATCAGGGCTACTAAGTAAAGTTGATGTGGCGTTTAGCCGTGACCAAGCAGAGAAGGTCTACGTGCAAGACAAGCTACGCCAAAACAGCAAAGACGTATTTGCATGGCTAGAAGCGGGCGCGCATTTATATATTTGTGGTGACGCTAATCGAATGGCAAAAGACGTGCACAATGCGTTGGTTGATATTATTAGCGAGAACACAGGTAAGAGCTATGAAGATGCAGATCAATACTTGAAAGATTTGCGCAGCGCTAACCGCTATCAGAAAGACGTGTACTAAGCGCACGTAGTTTATTTTATTAAAAGCTAACAGCCGTCACTGTAACAAATTTAGGATTAAACATGAGCGAACAAGATAAAAACGTAAAGCTTTCTGATAACGAGCGCTTGAAAAGAGAAAGTAACTTTTTACGTGGCACAATTGAACAAGACTTAAAAAATGAGATCACCGGTGGTTTCACTGCGGATAACTTTCAGTTAATTCGTTTCCACGGTATGTATCAGCAAGATGACCGTGATATTCGTGGTGAGCGTGCTAAGCAAAAGCTTGAGCCATTACACAACGTCATGTTACGTGCACGTATGCCTGGCGGTATCATCAAGCCAGAGCAATGGTTAGCAATTGATAAGTTCGCTGATGAAAAAACCAGCTACGGTAGTATTCGTTTAACAACTCGCCAAACGTTTCAGTTTCATGGTGTGTTAAAGCCAAATATAAAAGGCATGCACCAAATGTTGGATAGCGTGGGCATTGACTCTATCGCAACAGCGGGTGATGTAAACCGTAACGTACTATGCACTACTAATCCGGTTGAATCTGAGCTGCATCAAGAAGCGTATGAGTGGGCAGCGAAAATTTCTGAGCACTTGTTACCAAAAACTAAAGCGTATGCTGAAATTTGGCTAAACGGCGAAAAAAGCGAAACCACAGAAGAGCCAATTTTAGGTTCAACTTACTTACCACGTAAGTTTAAAACCACAGTGACTATTCCACCGAACAACGAAGTGGATGTGCATGCGAATGACTTAAACTTTGTCGCGATTGCTGATAACGGTAAATTAGTTGGTTTTAACGTGCTAGTAGGTGGTGGTCTTGCTATGACCCACGGTGATACTGCAACGTATCCACGTAAAGCCGATGATTTTGGTTTTATCGCACTCGAAGATACGCTAAAAATTGCTGAGCATGTGGTGTCTGTACAGCGCGACTGGGGTAATCGCTCAAACCGTAAAAATGCAAAAACTAAATACACCTTAGATCGTGTAGGTACTGATGTATTTAAAGCGGAAGTAGAGCAACGTGCAGGGGTTAAATTTGCACCAAGCCGCCCTTATGAGTTTACTCATCGTGGCGATCGCATTGGTTGGGTTGAAGGTATTGATGGTAAGCATCACTTAACCTTATTTATCCAAAGTGGTCGTATTTTAGATTTTCCGGGTAAACCACTGAAAACAGGTTGTCGTAAAATTGCTGAAATTCACCAAGGTGATTTTCGTATGACGGCAAATCAAAACTTGATCATTGCCGGTGTGCCTGCTGATCAAAAAGCAATAATTGAAAAAATAGCGCGTGAACACGGTTTGATTGATGACAAAGATTCAGAGCAGCGAAAAAACTCAATGGCCTGTGTTTCACTGCCGACTTGCCCTTTAGCGATGGCGGAAGCCGAGCGTTATTTACCAAGCTTAATTGAAAAAACTGAAGCGCTGCTTGCTAAACACGGTATTCCTGATGATAGTATTATCATGCGTGTTGTTGGTTGCCCGAATGGCTGTGGCCGCGCAATGTTGGCTGAAGCAGGGTTGGTGGGTAAAGGACCTGGCAAATATAACGTTTACTTAGGTGGCAATCTTGAAGGTACTCGTATTCCTAAGTTGTATTTAGAGAATGTCGGTGAAGACGTGTATTTAGAGGCCTTTGATAAATTAATAGGTCAATGGGCAAGTGAGCGTAACGACGGCGAATGTTTTGGTGATTTTGTGATCCGCAAAGGCATTGTTGCTGAAGTTAAAGTCTCAGTCACCGATTTCTACGCATAATTTAAAGCAAGCGTTCGCGCTTGCTAAGGTTTGGAATTTACTATGAGTGAATTTAAAAACATTTTACAGCTTGATAAAGAAAGCCAAGTAACACTGCTTGCTGATGCTAACGGCATATTAAAAGATATGAGCGCTGAACAGCGTGTAGCATGGGCACTGGAAAACTTGCCAGATACGCAGTTTTTATCATCAAGCTTTGGTATTCAAGCCGCGGTAATGTTGCATTTAGTAACGTCACAAAAAGCCGATATTCCAGTGGTGCTAACTGATACAGGTTATTTATTTCCAGAGACTTATCAGTTTATTGAGCAAATGACCGAACGCTTATCACTAAATTTGAAAGTGTATAAGTCGCAGTTAAGCCCAGCTTGGCAAGAAGCCAAGTTTGGTAAGTTATGGGAGCTAGGCGAAGCGGGTATTAAACAATATAACCAGCTTAATAAAGTTGAGCCAATGACTCGCGCATTAAAAGATATAAATGCAGGTACTTGGTTTAGCGGCTTGCGTCGTGACCAATCATCGACACGTGCTGACAAGCAAGTTGTTGAAATTAGCCGTGGCACGGTAAAGGTTTATCCAATCATTGAATGGTCAAATCGCGATGTTTATCAGTACCTGACTAAACATGACTTACCATACCACCCATTATGGGAGCAAGGTTATGTGTCAATGGGCGATGTGCATACTACGCGTAAACTAGAGCCAGGTATGACCGAAGAAGAGACCCGTTTTTTTGGTCTAAACCGCGAATGTGGCCTACACATTGATGGTGATGGGATCTAATCTTACGGTTATCATTAAATTCCTAAAGCGCAGCCTACTAGCTGTGCTTTATTTTTTTGACTACAGTATAAAGTAAGTAGCCATTAGCTTTGTGTGCATCATTGATGAATAGATACTTTGCTATCTTGTTTTTATTTTTTCCAAACCACTCTTTTGCTGACACCTTTCGTGTTGCGTTACCTGATGAGAATTATCCCCCATATCACATTATTGGAGGCGCTAAAAAAGGACTGTTGAATGAGTTAATAACCCAGTTTGCTGAGCAGCACTCCCTTACTATTGAGTATACATATGTCCCTGAAATGCGCTCGGAGAAAATGGTTTGTAATGGTGAGGTTGATGCGCGTATGGAATCTGAAAGTTGGCTCTTGACAGCCCATAAGTATTATTGGAGTCAAGAAATTGTGATGGTTGAAGATGTCATGGTGGTGACCCATGGTGCAAACCCCAGTGATTTTCAAGATGAAAAAGTGCTGCATAATGGTGTACTGCTAGGGCGCTTTGGTTATGTATATCCTGAATATGAGCCATTGGTGCGTGATCAAATCCTACATCGTGAGAACTTTTATTCGGATCTAGATGTATTACAGAGTCTTTATAATGATAACCATATTAGTAGACGTTTTACTATTATGTCGCGCGCGGTTTTTGATTGGTACGTCAATAAATACCCTAAATTCTCAGCTCTTGGTGTAAGTGCTTTTAATGTCGGTGAGGCGCCTTTGCAGCTACAATTTGCACATACTGAGCGTGGCAAGAAGCGGGCAAAAGAATTTAATGATTTTTTACAAAGCTTGAAAGATAATGGTGACCTAGCTAAAATCATAGCTCGCTATCAATGATAGTAAGAAAATAGAAAGAAAAAAATTTAACTCAAAGGATTGAAGATGAAGTATTTTGCGTACCTAGCGATTATGGTATTGCTGATCAGTGTCGCGGCATTATTTTACTTGCAACGACCCGATGGCCAAACGTGGTTAACCAGTGATGGTATTAGTAGTAAATCAAATCAGCTAACAGAGCAAATGGTTGAGTTATCAAGTGACACCTTTGCTATAGCTGCCAAATTGGTCAGTGAGACTAGTCAAAAAGTTGTTGAATCAATTACCGATGAAAGCTCAGTAGCAACGACCGTTATTTATAAATGGCAAGATCAGCAAGGGCAATGGCATTACTCCGATCAGCCTAATCCTAACGGTACAAGTGAAAAAGTAATTCTAGATCCGCGTGATATTACGGTAACTGCCGCAGAAGATACGTCTATTTTAAAAGGTACCTCAAAAACAACTAATATGTCTTTAATGCCAAACTCAAGCAGTGTTTATGATCCCGTGGTGATGAAAAAGCTGTTTGAAGATGCAGAGCAAGTGAAAGAGCAGTTAGAGCAACGTACTAAATCGTTAGATGAGACGCATTAATTTGCTTCAATAGCGTTGTTTTGCTGTGTTTTTTCGGGCTGTGTTACAAAAAATTGTTGCTTAATGATTGGCAGGTTATAAGCTTTTAACCAACGCTCAGTAGCTATCATTAGTTCTCCTGAAGCAACTAACCTTGTCAGGCCTTCATCAAAATTATCTCTGACAGACTTATCTTGAAAAACAATGTAAGAGCCTTGATAGTTTAAAATATCGCGATATATAAAACTTGTAGGGTCAAGTTGGGTGTTTGTTGATGTATGCCAGTAGAGCATTAAATAATCACCGATACGGACATCGATCTTATTGGTAAGTAACTGTTTATTTAGGGCTTGTTGATTTCCTACTTCACTATAGTGAGTGAATACCTGTGTCGCCATATTTTTATACTCAGCACCAAAGATATCGCTCGCCCCTATAAAACTACCGACTCTTAAATTTTTCAAATCGTTCAGCGTAGTTACTTTCTCGGTCCATGCAGAACGGAGCATGGTCACGCGGTTCATAAATCGCACACGATAACGAGAAGTAAAGGCGTGTGCAGCTGGTTGTGCCGTATAGTTGATCGCGATATCAGCGACTTTATTGTTGAAGTAGCGTTGAATAGCATCATTATTTAACGGCACCAACTGCGGGTTTTGATAGCCTTGTATCCGTAACACTTGAACCACAAGCTGATCGAAGTAACCATTACCGGTTACGTTATCTTGCATGAAATAAGGTGCAAAATTACCGGATGCAATAATCAGTTTTTCATTTGCACGTAATTGAGTGGGTAAGCAAAGCACTAAAAGTGCCGCTATTAATAAAGTTTTAGAGGTGTTAAATGGTTTGATTAATTGCAAGACCTTGCTGCTATACATGTTGGTCATGTACAGCCTCTATGTTCATTAAAACAATAGTGAGGTAAATTTTTGTAGGCAGAGAAAATAGCACCCCAATAGCAATAAAAGCGGCGCTGATAATAATGCCATGAATACTATTTTGTTCACCAAACAGATCAGACACTAATAAATAATGTCCAGTCACAATAAGGCATATGCCAAGGACAATAAATACTTTTAGTACTTTGATGATCTTTTGCTCGGTCATAGTATGCAGGCGTTAATGATAAGATGAATTAAGTGTAGTTAATAATGAGTAAGCTGACTTGTTTTACATCAAAAAATTAAGGGCTAAGCAAATTAATTTTGCAAAGCCCTAATATTATAGATTAATTAGCTAGTTAACATATTACGCAATACATACTGTAAAATGCCGCCATGTTTGTAGTAATCCCACTCTTTGGGGGTATCAATACGGACATCGGCACTAAAGCTTAGTTTTTTGCCTTCGCTATTGGTGGCAACGACACTAACTTCCTTGGTTTTATCGTAGAGACCTTCGATATCGAACTGCTCTTGACCTGTTAACCCCAGTGATTCATGGCTCTCACCTGCTTTAAATTGCAGTGGTAGCACGCCCATGCCAATTAGGTTCGAGCGATGAATACGTTCATAACTTTGCGCAATGACCGCTTTAATACCTAATAATAGCGAACCTTTCGCTGCCCAGTCTCGTGATGAACCCGTACCATACTCAGCACCGGCAAGCACAACGAGTGGCACGCCTTGCTGTTGATACGCCATTGCAGCATCGTAAATACTGGCAAGCTCATCATCAGGTTGAGTGCGCGTTACACCGCCTTCGGTGCCTGGTGCAAGCAAGTTTTTTAAGCGTACATTGGCAAATGTACCGCGCATCATTACTTCATGATTACCACGGCGAGAACCGTATGAGTTAAATTGCGATTTATCTACGCCATTTTCTTGTAAGTATTCGCCAGCAGGCGCGCTTGCTTTAATTGCACCAGCAGGGGATATATGATCAGTAGTGACGGAATCGCCAAGTTTTGCTAAACAGCGAGCACCCGTAATAGTAGGGATGCCTGGTGGTTCTGTCGTCATGCCATCAAAAAACGGCGCTTTTTTAATATACGTTGAGGCATCATCCCAGTCATAAAGTTTACCATCAGGAATTTTGATTTGTTGCCAGCGATCATCACCCTTATAAACATTACCGTAACTGGTAGCGAACATTTCTTTAGTGACGGTTTTTTTCACCAGTTCATTCACTTCGCTGACACTAGGCCAAATGTTTTTCAGGTAAATATCGTTACCATTAGCATCTTGCGCAAGTGGCTCGTTATAAACATCGATATCAGTACGACCTGCAATCGCATAGGCGACAACTAAAGGTGGTGAGGCTAAAAAGTTCATTTTCACATCTTGGTGAATACGTCCTTCAAAGTTACGGTTACCCGATAAAATAGAGCTTACTACTAATTTATGTTGTTGAATTGCCTCACTGATCTCATCGGCAAGCGGACCTGAGTTACCAATACAGGTAGTGCAGCCATAACCTACTAGGTTAAAGCCAAGTGCATCTAAATCATCCATCAGGCCTGCTTTTTTTAAGTAGTCAGTGACCACTTGTGAGCCAGGTGCCAGTGATGTTTTTACCCAAGGTTTTACGTTAATTCCTAACTGGCGAGCTTTTTGCGCGACTAAACCCGCGGCTAAAATCACACTTGGGTTAGAAGTGTTGGTACAGCTAGTAATGGCAGCAATTACACAAGCGCCATCTTTTAACTCAAATTCTTGCCCTTTAAAGTTAACCTTTGCTGCGCCCATAAATTGCGCTTCGTTGGTTGGCTCATCAGGATTAGTGACAGGGCCTTCACCTTCAATTCGTGATTGCTGTTCATCACTATCGTCGCGCTTAGCAAGACGTTCATCTTGAAAGGTTTTTAAATGATTGGCAATAACTTCGCCAGCTTGATCAAGGGCAATTCTGTCTTGTGGACGTTTCGGACCGGCAAGGCTTGGCACTACATCATTTAGGTTTAATTCGAGCTTGTCGGTGTAATTTGCTTCATCGCCATCGTTGCGCCATAAACCTTGATGTTTTGCGTAGTCTTCTATCAGTTTTAGCTGTGTTTCATCACGGTTGGTTAAACGAAGATAATTAATTGTTTCATCATCGATAGGGAAAATACCACAGGTAGCGCCGTATTCCGGTGCCATGTTGGCTATGGTTGCGCGGTCGGCTAGTGGTAAATCAGCAAGGCCATCGCCATAAAATTCTACAAATTTACCGACAACGCCATGCTTACGCAATATTTCAGTAACGGTCAGCACTAAATCGGTCGCTGTGGTGCCTTCAGGTAAGCGGCCACTGAGCTTCATGCCCACCACTTGCGGGATCAGCAAGCTAATTGGCTGGCCGAGCATTGCGGCTTCTGCTTCAATACCACCTACACCCCAGCCAAGCACGCCTAAGCCATTGATCATGGTAGTATGAGAATCAGTACCAACTAAGGTATCTGGGTAAGCAAATTTTTGCCCGTTGCGGTCTTCGTTAAAGACAACGCGAGCAAGGTATTCTAAATTCACTTGGTGAACGATCCCTGTTGCAGGCGGCACTACTTTTAAGTTATCAAAGGCTGTTTGCCCCCAACGTAAAAACTCATAGCGTTCTTTATTGCGTTCATATTCTAGCTTGGCATTTAAATCAAATGAGCCATCATTACCATAGCCATCTACTTGTACAGAGTGATCAATTACCAATTCGGCAGGAGAGAGTGGGTTTATTTTCGCAGGATCGCCACCGAGTTTTTCCATGGCGTCACGCATTGCGGCTAAATCAACGATTGCTGGTACGCCAGTAAAATCTTGCATCACCACGCGGGCGGGTGTAAATGCTACCTCAGCACTGGGCTTGGCTTGTGAATCCCAGTTTAGCAACGCTTCAATATCTTGTTTTTTAATATTTACGCCGTCTTCATTGCGCAGTAAGTTTTCGATTAGGATCTTGAGCGAGAACGGCAGTCGCTTGGCTTTATCGCCTAAACCTTGCAGTGAATGGATATGAAACTGCTCACCGTTGATAGTGAGTTGTTTTTGGGTGTCAAAACTATTGTTCATTATGTGCCCCTAAGTTAGATGAATATCCTTAAATGGTACTTAAGTGGTAAATGTAACCTCTCTTTGAATAATTAAAATGCAAAGTACATACCAGTGTGTTTTTGCACGATTTTTATACAAGTAATAGGGTATATATGATGCTGAAAATTTATATTTCAAGCGTCAGCAGTAAAACAATAGCAACTCAATAGCGTGTTTTACAGTAGCCAACCTTGCTGTTTGCCTTTGTGGCTTAGCAGTAGCAGGATAATTGCAATTACGACTACGAATATTGGCATAAACACCGCGCTGGCACCGAGTAATTCAATACTATTAATAACAATGAAATTATAAAATTGCTGGATAAAAATCCCAGCGAGTGAGAGCGCAAAAAGCACTCGAGCAAGGGCTTTTTTAAGTAATAATAAAATACAGCCTAATACCCCACCAAAAACCGCGGTAGCGAATGCAATAGTTGACCAAATTGGTGTGTTTGAATATGCAGCTTGTTGTTCTATAGGGAGTTTACTTATCATGTCTGGAGTCATGAGCATTTGCATAATGAATGCAATTACCCCTAGCAAGTTCCAAATAAGGGCTGCCCAAGCGACAGATTTTAACCAGTGCGGAGGAGTCATACATTACCTTTTAAACTATTATTTAAAAAGTTATTAAAGGCGACTACGGCTACTTTTACAAGTTGCACGTAGTCTAAATTGGATTAGCCGAATGAAATAGGGCGACGGCCTGTTTTTTCATCCACTTTTGGTTTTTTGGTCCGTTTACGCTTAGCTTTAGCAGGCGCGTTAGTAGCAGGCTCTGCACTTTGTTGTGGTTCAGGTTGCGTTGATGTAACAGCGCGCTCTGCTGGAATAGCACTTTCGCTTAATGTCAGTTGAAATTGCTCACCATCAAATTCAAGAATGTCGCCACTGTATAATTTTTTCCGCTTGATTGTACAAATTTCATGGTTAACGCCAACATAGCCTTCAGTGATAAGGTTTTTGGCTTGGCCGCCACCTTCGACTAAATCAAGAACTTTTAAGAGTTTGCATAGCTCAATTGGCTCTTCTTCTAATTCAATTTCAATATATTCGTCGTTCATGTTTGATCTCATTAAGGTAGGGCACAGCCTGTAGTATAAAGGCTGTGCGCGACTTTTGCATCAAGCTGCCAAAAGTATACAGGGCATTAAATAGAATTAACCTGAAACTTTTTTGAATTTTCTACCGTCTTTAAAAAAACGGTAGTAATTCAAGCGTAGTATCCGCGTCAGTAGCTGGCCTGTAATTTGCTATTCGTGTCGTATTCGATATTTAGTTGGTCATTTTATTACAAATGCCGCAGTACTGGAGATTTAAAATGGGTGTTAGATCAGCCATGAAAAAAGAGTTAATGGGCCTGGAGGGTTCAGGGTTTATGACCGCTGATGATGTAAGGTCTGAACTTAGCAAGATTGTAAAAAAAGCGCCTGATAGGTCAGATCGTGGTTTTTCTTTAATTTCACGTTTTAACGACAATCACAGCCAATTAAGTTGTGGTGAAAATAGTAAAGAAAAACTACTTGAGTTTCAACGTCACCGCTTGTTCAAGGATATTCTATATACCCGTAAAAGTGTGGATGCTTGGCTCAAAAGCCAGGTAAATTAACTTGCTATAAATAGTCACCCCAAATAGACTACAGATGTAATCTATTTGAGGTGACTATGAAATATGGCATTTTAATTGGCATGTTGTTATTACTAACTGCGTGCCAACAACCAACAATATATGTGTACACGCAAGCGTTAACAGAGCTAGAAAAACAACAGCTAACAATACGCTTACAGCAACAACCATTACCGTATCAGTTTATTCAATTACCAATCCCCAAAGAGTTTGCCGCTGCGACACTGTTAACTTCCGAAGATAAGTTACTTACAGCTGAAACCGAGCAGCTTGCTGATATTATGCAAGCAATGGGCTATCAGCCACAGATACACTATGTGTCGGCGGCAAATCATCATTATAGCGATGGCAATATTGGCTTTTACTTACGTGGTGAGCAAATAGAGCAAGGTTTTGAGATGCCGCAACAGCTGCATACTACTGGTTGCGTTGAAGACCGCTACAATAACCTTAAAGTCAGATTTTTTGATAACTTGGTTGAATTTACTTTACTAAACGGTGCCCGCGCTCAGTTAGTTTGGCAGCGTTATGAAAATTATTTAGTCATCAATTATAGAGATACTGCGCAGTCATACACGCATTCAACCCCTTTGGTTGCAACGCCTTTTGGTGAAAAACCCTCAGATACATTTCGCTATAACGCACACATTGCAGGGCCGCAATGGTTAAACTGTTCGCTACAGGTTGTGTATATGGATTAGCCGCGTGACTCGAGGTAATCGCTTAATTTAGCAATACGTCCACTCATCCCTTCGATAATGCGGTCTTTAATTTTTTCGCGGATCACATTTGGTAAACGTATTAGTGCTTCGCTGGTAATCGCCAGTACTATGGTATCGCTTTTAGCACGAGCACTGGTGCTGTGCTCGCGGTTATTTATAAACGCACCTTCACCAATAAATTCGCCGGGTTCAATGGTGCCTAAATCCATCAAATGACTATGTTTAAATACCACAATAGCGCCGCTGAGCACGATATACAGTTGTTTGTCGTTATCAAACTGTTTAAACACAAAGCGATCTTTATTGATTAAGTATAAGTGACTGAATGACTCCAGTAATACTTGGCGCTCATTGAGGCTGAACTCTCTAAAAAAACTCAGCCTATTAAGTATCTCCATCTGCTTTATTAATGGAATATGCTCGATTAACTTCAACTTATTTTCCTTCGTTTGAGCAGGGAAGTTAGTTGATATTGCGCTCTTTTAATTTACGGGTCAATGTATTGCGGCCCCAGCCTATTTTTACTGCGGCTTCTTGTTTATGTCCTGCACAGTTTGCCAATGCGGTTTTAATTAGGCGGGTTTCTAATTGCGCTTGTACATTAGGCCAGATGTTTTCTTTGCCTTGCTTAAGCTCTAGGTTAAGCCATTGTTGAAAGGCATCAAGCCAATCACCCTCTTGTTGAGTCTCGTCAATTGCTAAGATCTCTGGAGGTAAGTCTTGCTCACTCACAAGCTCGCCGGGAGCCATAACAGTAAGCCAGCGGCAGGTGTTCTCTAGTTGACGAACATTGCCAGGCCAGTTGAACAAGCGTAGTAAGTCGGTGGCTTTTGAGCTGAGAATTTTGCTTTCGACTTGTAAGTCTTTGGCGCTTTTATGTAAAAAATGCTGTGCTAAGCGTTCAATGTCTTCGGTACGTTCACGCAGTGCAGGTAGGCGCAGGCGCACAACATTTAAGCGATGAAATAAATCGTCTCTGAATTTGCCTTGTTTTACTAAGTCTTCAAGGTTTTGGTGAGTCGCGGCAATGATCCGGACATCAACTTTAATACTTTGATGGCCACCAACACGATAAAACTCACCATCAGCTAAAACACGCAGCAAACGGGTTTGTACATCCAGCGGCATATCACCAATCTCATCTAAGAATAGCGTACCGCCATTGGCTTGCTCAAAGCGACCTTTACGTACGCTATCAGCACCAGTAAAAGCGCCTTTTTCATGGCCAAATAGCTCTGATTCAACCAATTCTTTTGGAATAGCTGCCATGTTTAAGGCAATAAACTGGTTTTCTTTGCGTGGGCTGTGGTTATGTAAAGCACTGGCTACCAATTCTTTACCGGTACCAGATTCACCATTGATAAGTACGCTCATACTTGATGCTGACAGCTTACCTATTGCCCGAAATACTTCCTGCATGGCTGGCGCTTCGCCAATGATATGGGCACTTTTAGGTGGTGCGGGTTTACGTTTTACTTTTTTAGTTGAGTTAGCGCGACACGCGCTTTCTACTAACGCAACGGCTTCATTTAAATCAAATGGTTTGGCTAGGTATTCAAAAGCACCTTTTTGAAACGCATTTACCGCTGAATCTAAATCTGAATGCGCAGTCATGATGATCACTGGCAAGCCTGGGTTTTGTTCAGCGATCAGTTCTAATAATGCCATACCATCCATACCAGGCATACGTACATCAGACACCAGTACCGTAGGTTGGCTAAACTTTAATGCTGACAGCACGTCTTGTGCATTAGAAAAACTTTCAGCATTAAATCCTGCGCGAGTTAGTGCTTTTTCAAGTACAAAGCGAATAGATGCATCATCATCAACCAGCCAAACTGTTTTCATGCAAACTCCAAAAACCGATTAATCCGCAAAAGGCAGATATATATTAAACTCTGTATGACCTGGCCAGCTATCGCATTCTATATAGCCGTTGTGTTGATCGATCAAGGTTTGTGCAATCGAGAGACCTAAGCCAGAACCACCTTCTTTGTTGGTGATCATCGGGTAAAATAATGTCTCTTTGATGCTGGAATCGATACCTGGTCCGTCATCTGAAATTTGGATCAGCAGTGCCTTTTTAGGGGCTTTTCCGGGGCGACGTTGCTGGTGATTAATACGTGTTTTAATTTTTATCACGCCACCACCGACTAACGCTTGTTGTGCATTTCGAACGATGTTAAGTACTACTTGCTGAATTTTACCTTGGTCAATATAGACATCAGGTATACTTGGGTCGTAATCTTTCTCCAAGCTAATATTGGCGCAATTATCTAATGTACTTAGTTTAATTACAGACTCTAAGGTTTGATGAATATTACCGTATGACTTTTGTGGTAATTGATTCGGGCCCAGTAGCCTGTCAACAAGCTCTCGTAAGCGATCGGCTTGTTCAATAATTAATTCTGCACATTCATCCCGTTCTTGCTGATCAACCTCATACTGCAATAATTGCGCCGCTCCGCGAATTCCGCCTAAAGGATTTTTGATTTCATGAGCAAGCCCTCTAATTAGGTTACGTGCTGCTTGATATTGATGCATTTGATTAGAAGCTTGATCGTGGCGAATTTCATCATCAGTTTGGCGACACTCGAATAAAATAAAATACTCATTTTGTAACTTCACGCGACGCGAACTAATTGCCAGTTTGGCATGACGAGAATCAACAAAAACCACGTCAGCTCTGTGCTGGTGGCAATCTACACCATCTACCAAAGAGTATTGTGCAATGCGTTTAAGGTCAATGGAATGGTAATTAAAAAGACTGTCAAACGGTTGATTGAGGATACGTTTAGGGCCTAATCCTAACAGTTCACTGGCGCTATTATTAGCGTAAATAAGGGTGAATTGTTGATCAAGTAAGATCACTGCCGTTGACAGGTTTTGCCAAATGCTAGTTAGTAACTCAGGGTTAAAATTTTTATTATCGGGCATGATTGCACCATTTTAGTGCGTTGATGATTGTTAGCAGCTTAGCACAAATATTTTAAGTAAATTATGGTCTTTGATAGAAATACATGGTTTTTATAAAGACGATGCTCTATGCATATAAAATGTGCTCACTGGACTAACAGAGACAACAGAGCCTTGTGGGTCAAATAGCTTCAGTTGCAATGTGTGTTCGCCACGGTTTACCTCGCGCAGAGCAAAAGTACTGATATTGCTAGGTTCTGCGTACGGTGCGCCATCAACTAGTAGTTGAATTTTAAAACCATTCTCAAAGCGTGGTGTTATACGGCTAGTTACATACACTGAACCGGTATTTTCACGAACAGTGCCTTGATCGGCAGGGGAAGAAATAACCGCTTTATAGCTTTTCACAGCCGCTGGTTGCTGTTCATCTAAAATGCTTGTATCAACAGTCGGCATCGACAAACTTTGATTGGTGAGCTTGATTTCTTGCGCACCTGGTTTAGGAGTATCTGAAAATACTGATACGCCATTTTTATCTTTCCAAGAATAAATTTTCTTATCGCCAGAATAGCCATAAAAGCTGATTAAAATCAGAGTTACTAGTAATAAAAGCGTCTTTTTCACCTTGTCACCTTGCATTTTTTGCACTAATTAAACTTTAGTGGAGAATGGGAAAATTAGCCATAAAAAAAGCCCGCAGAACGGGCCTTGAGAACACACATATATTATCTATAAGATAATTTTTCTACAGCCTAATTAACAGCTGTAGTACATTTCGAACTCAACAGGGTGAGTCGTCATGTTAAGCTTTTCAACTTCTTTAGACTTAAGCGCAATGTAAGCATCGATTAAATCGTTAGTGAATACACCACCTTGATTTAAGAACTCACGGTCAGCATCTAGAGACGCAAGCGCTTCTTGTAGTGAAGTTGCAACTGTTGGGATTTCTGCTGCTTCTTCTGCTGGTAAGTCGTATAAATCTTTATCCATTGCATCGCCAGGGTGGATCTTGTTTTTGATACCATCAAGGCCAGCCATAAGCATTGCAGCGAAAGCAAGGTATGGGTTAGCTGTTGGATCTGGGAAGCGTACTTCGATACGACGACCTTTTTCTGATGGAACCACTGGGATACGGATTGATGCAGAACGGTTACGTGCAGAATATGCAAGCATTACTGGCGCTTCAAACCCTGGTACTAAACGTTTGTACGAGTTAGTAGACGCATTTGCAAAAGCATTGATTGCTTTAGCATGCTTGATAATACCACCGATGTAGTAAAGCGCTTCTTCAGAAAGACCGCCGTACTTGTCGCCTGCGAATAAGTTAACACCGTCTTTAGCTAAAGACTGGTGACAGTGCATACCAGAACCATTGTCACCAACTATTGGCTTAGGCATGAAGGTAGCTGTTTTGCCATATAAATGAGCCATGTTATGGATAACATATTTCATTTCTTGGATTTCATCCGCTTTTAATACCATAGTGTTAAAGCGAGTTGCGATTTCGTTTTGACCAGCTGTAGCCACTTCGTGGTGATGCGCTTCTACAACTTGACCTAGCTCTTCAAGAACTAAACACGTCGCTGAACGCCAATCTTGGAAATCATCAACTGGAGCAACAGGGAAATAACCACCTTTCACGCCTGGACGATGGCCAGTGTTGCCGCCTTCGTAGCTTTTATCTGAGTTCCAAGCTGCTTGCTTAGAATCAATTTTGTACATTGAACCTGACATATCAGTTTTGTATTTGATGTCATCAAATACGAAGAACTCTGGCTCAGGACCAAATAGCACGGTATCAGCAATACCAGTAGAACGCATGTACTCTTCAGCGCGCTTAGCAACTGAACGAGGATCACGCTCATAACCTTGTAATGTGCCAGGTTCAACAACATCACAACGTAAAATTAAAGTAGCTTCTTCTGTGAAAGGGTCTAATTTAGCAGACTCAGCAACAGGTAGTAATACCATGTCTGATTCGTTAATGCCTTTCCAACCAGCAATTGAAGAACCGTCAAACATTTTGCCGTCTTCAAAGAAATCTTCATCTACTTGGTGATGAGGAATAGAAACATGTTGCTCTTTACCTTTGGTATCAGTAAAGCGTAAATCAACGAACTTAACGTCATTTTCTTTAATAAAATCTAAAACCGATTGTGACATGTGTCCTCCAACTGTTGGGTTTTATTTTGCTGCATAATTGCTTTTGCTTTTATAGTAAGCGGCTTTTATGCCATTTTTATAGTGCATTGTTTTTTAAGGTTAAAAAATAAGTTCTACATCCAGCTGTTATATGTTTTGCACCATATTGGATCGGCTTGTGATCATTTTGGTGCGTCAGTGTGGTCACTTCTCTTTGCGCTAAATTGTATAGATTATAAACACCAACATAAAGCTAACTTACTCACCAAATACTGCCAAATTATGACAATAATAGCTAGGAATGAGCAAAATAGTGACAAATTGAAAAATTAAATTAATTAAAATGTCATATATAAAACAGATACTTATTAGAAGTATGAAGAAAGTTGTGAAATATATATTGGATAAACTTTCATCCATGTCATTAATGAGGGATAATATGCGCCCTTTTAAATCCTATGCTGGGACATCTCGTGAAAACGCAGGTGAGTGCGTAGATCTTGCAGGATCATTGAGAATTAATTTCTCTGAGTAAAAATATGAGCATCGAAAAGTTAAGAAATATAGCGATTATCGCGCACGTTGACCACGGTAAAACAACATTGGTTGACAAACTACTTGAGCAATCAGGTACATTAGAAACACGCGGCGGTAACGAAGAGCGCGTGATGGACTCAAACGACATTGAGAAAGAACGTGGTATTACCATTTTGGCTAAAAACACAGCCATTTCATGGAATGACTACCATATCAATATCGTAGACACCCCTGGACACGCCGACTTTGGCGGTGAAGTTGAACGCGTACTTTCGATGGCTGACTCAGTATTACTACTTGTTGATGCTCAAGAAGGTCCAATGCCACAAACGCGTTTCGTTACGCAAAAAGCATTCGCGCAAGGCTTAAAGCCAATCGTTGTTATCAATAAAATTGATAAGCCAGGTGCACGTCCTGATTGGGTTATGGATCAAATCTTTGATTTATTCGACAACCTAGGCGCAACTGACGAACAGTTAGACTTTAAAGTTATCTATGCATCAGCAATCAACGGCTGGGCAACATTA
Organism: Pseudoalteromonas sp. SG44-1; assembly: GCF_014164315.1. Classification (NCBI taxonomy): domain Bacteria; kingdom Pseudomonadati; phylum Pseudomonadota; class Gammaproteobacteria; order Alteromonadales; family Pseudoalteromonadaceae; genus Pseudoalteromonas; species Pseudoalteromonas sp. SG44-1. The sequence continues at coordinate 29,855 of NZ_JACJEW010000036.1, read as the reverse complement.
GATTTAGACGAGCCATCAGAGAACATGGAACCTATGTTCAAGATGATCGTTGACGAAGTATCACCACCGGATGCAGATCCTGAAGGTGACTTCCAAATGCAGATTTCGCAACTTGATTACAACTCATATGTTGGTGTAATCGGTGTTGGCCGTATCAAGCGTGGTTCTGTTGCAGTAAACCAACAAGTTACTATCATCAGTGCTGATGGCACTAAACGTAACGGTAAAATCGGTTCTGTACAAAGCTACCTAGGTCTTGAGCGTATCGAAACTGAACGTGGTTATGCTGGTAACATCGTAACTGTTACTGGTATCGGCGAACTTAAGATTTCAGACACTGTTTGTTGTCCTACTAATGTTGAAGCATTACCACCACTAAGTGTTGATGAGCCAACAGTAACAATGACGTTCTCTGTTAATAACTCTCCTTTCTGTGGTAAAGAAGGTAAGTTTGTAACATCACGTAATATTCGTGAACGTTTAGACAAAGAATTAGTACACAACGTAGCACTTCGTGTTGAAGATACTGCAAACCCAGATAGCTTCCGTGTTTCTGGCCGTGGTGAATTACACTTAGGTATCTTAATCGAGAACATGCGTCGTGAAGGTTACGAGCTAGCGGTTTCTCGTCCTGAAGTAATCTTACGTACTGTTGATGGCGTTCTTGAAGAACCGTATGAAACAGTAACGATTGACTGTCAAGAAGAGCACCAAGGTTCTATCATGGAGCAAATCGGTCTTCGTAAAGGCGAGCTTACTGACATGGCACCAGATGGTAAAGGTCGTATGCGTATGGACTTTATGATCCCAAGCCGTGGCTTAATCGGTTTCCAAACTGATTTCATGACGCTTACATCAGGTTCAGGCCTTATGTACCATACTTTCGATCACTACGGTCCGCACAAAGGTGGCGAGCTAGGTGTTCGTAAGAACGGCGTAATGATTGCAAATGCAACAGGTAAAGCACTAACTAACGCATTGTTTAACTTACAAGAGCGCGGCCGTTTATTCATCGGTCACGGTATTGAAGTTTACGAAGGTATGGTTATCGGTATTCATAGCCGTGATAACGACCTTACAGTTAACGCGCTTAAAGGTAAGCAACTTACTAACGTTCGTGCATCTGGTACAGATGAAGCACAAACATTAACACCAGCACTTAACTATTCACTTGAGCAAGCGCTTGAGTTCATTGCTGATGATGAGTTAGTAGAAGTAACGCCATTAAACATCCGTATTCGTAAACGTCATTTAACTGAAAATGAGCGTAAACGTGCGGGTCGTGCGCCTAAATCATAATCTATTAATTTAGAACAATGATTTTAAAAGCCGCTGTATTACAAAATACAGCGGCTTTTTTGTGGTTATTAGTTAGCGAGAGTAAAGTTTGTGAGGGGAAGAGCTGTAAGCTATAAGCGGTCAGCTGTCAGATTAGAACAGCGTAGTTGGCTAGATTGGTGTTTGTATAGCTATTAGGTAAAAACCGCTAGATTTTATAAACCATGCAACATAACCTCTTTCCTCTAAAAGTGCAGCGCCTCTTATCCTCTTTGTGAATAACTGACTTAAAGATTTTTTGCACAAGGAGAAGAAAATGAGCAGTAAAAGAGGAAGGGCTTTTAAAGTAGCTGATAATGCAAAGCCCCTGTTTTTGTTAGCGGGGTATTTTTTCGTTGGGTTTCGCTGCGCTCAACCCAACCTTGCTTAACTTGATAACTTTACTCTAGTTGACTCGCCAACTCCTATCACTTTTTCGGTAATAACGTAATCTTTCCAAATACGCTGGCGTCGATATAGCCTAGGTTGCGGCTGCCATTTACGGGTTGTACTTCATGCGAACCCATAAAGTGCTCACGAATTTTACTGCCGTCGTTATCGCAGTAGGCGAGCATAAAGCCGATTACTTGTTTTGCCGTTAACTTAAGCGGGGTGTTTGGCGCGCCTTCTTGGAAATCATTCGGGTAGAGCTTAATGGCTACTTCCCATGTGATGTTATATGGGGCGGTACTGTTTCGTTGCCAGTGGCTGATTAAATGATCTGTGTATAAATGGGGTTTTTTATCAGCTCCGAAATCGGCAGCTTGGTTATCAAGACCAATGTGATAGGCAAACGCAGTATGATTGAACTGATGGTTACCGCCAGATGCGTCGCTATCAATAAACACTTCTAAGGCATCATCGTCCCAGTACTTATCGGTAGGATCTGGATGGGTATCAATTAGTACATCATCCACAATATCGGCTTGTAAATACAGGTAGTTTTCATCCCAAAGTAACTTGTAGCGGCCTATAAAGTCTTTATCTGAGTCAGGCAAGGTGCCATCCATAAGAAAAGGCATAGGCTGCCATTTTGCTTGGTCCCATGCGCTTTCAGATACACCGTCAATAGTAATTGGTGTTGCTGTATGCTCTACATCGATAGCCATAGCGGCGTTGCTCATTAATAGGCTTAAGGTAAGCGCGGCTGTTTTCATCTAATTCTCAAAGTTTCTTATTTTGTTTATGGCTTAATAGTGACTGAAACAAAAATTGAAAACAACAGACATAATGTTCAGGTATAAAATTACTGGTAGTAATGGATCGTAAGTGAGTACAGTTTTTTACATTGTTGAGTGTAATTAACAGCTAAAGTAATGGCACTACTAGAATTAATATAAAAGGAATAATTGTGGCTAACGTATTGTTGTTGATTGTGGCTATGTTGTTATCTGGCTGTACTTCGTCGCAAGTAATGAGCTCAGGTTGTGACTTTGTTGTTGGTAGTGCGCAAAGTCAGCAACGGCAAGTGCAGAACCACTCGCTTGATAGCTCAGAGACACACCAAACAGCGAATATAATTAATGGTTTTTTTAGTATGTTACTTGGGCCAATACATCGCTCTCTCGGTGATGATGAATGTAAGGCGGAAGAGCAATCGTATCAGTACCCAAGTATTGTTTTATAGTGCGACACTTTGCCCTTCATTTAAAATATACAGCGGGATTTGTGACTTCATCTCATCATACATATGCAATAAGCGCAGCAATGCAGAATGGCTGCTGTGATCGCCCATCTTCCAACTTGAGTTGCCATAGCCCCAAGGTATCATAACTTTACAATTAAGCTGCTGTGCAGCTGTTAAGGCATCCTCAGGAGTAGTATGTACATAACGATACCAGTTGCCATTCTCTTCGTGGTAATAAGAGGCAATCGGCATTAAGCACACATCGATAGCGCCATATTTTTTCTGTATATCGTTAAAGTGTTTTGAATAGCCTGTGTCGCCTGCAAAAAATAAAGTGCTGCCATTTTGCTCAAGTAACCAGCCATTCCATAAATCTTTATCGTTATCTTCGTAAATAAAGGGCACTAACACACGACTGCTAAAATGATGCGCAGGTAGCGCATGAATGGTTAAATTATCAATTTTAGTTTTTGCATACCACGCCATTTCGCTAATATTAAAACCACCGGTAGGAAAGTTATCTGCCATACCAAGTGGTGTTAAGTAGCGAGGTTTATTACCTATGCTTTCAATGTCTGCTTTATTGAAGTGATCGTAATGGATATGAGAATAAATTACTGCGTCTAGATTGTTAAGTTCGCTTTCGCTAAGCCAGTCCCCAGGCTTACGATAAAACCCAGATGCAAGCCGAAAAGCTAAATCAACAGGGGAGTCAAATTGCTCTTTTACTGGGTCAAATACAACTTGCTGGCCGTTAGGAGTGTTGATCATAAACCCGGCGTGACCGAGCCAGCGAACTGTGTAGCCGGTATTTAGTTGTGGTGCTAGTTGCGCGCCTTGATAGAGGCAGTTTTCACCCGGAGTTTCACATATCAAGTTAGCATTACTTGGGTAACAATCACTTTCGCAGCTAATCGGATAGGTTTTTTTCCCTGGATAGAGGTTGTGGTAGCGCCCAGCCTGTTCACCCTCTTGATGAAGTGGCACAACAGTATCAGCGCCTGCAATTCTTTGCACATGATTGGCAGTGCTACACGCAGCTAATAAACTTGATGCGATAATTAAACTAACTGCACGTATTTTCATTGTTTAATGTTTTTATAATTCTAATTAGGTAGAATTGTAGCAAAAATAGCCGATGAAAAAACACTTAAAAAGTAACAAGATATAACAACAAAAAAGCCTACATAAATGTAGGCTTTGATTACTCTGCGACTAGCAAACTAGCGCTCTTGATAAGTGACAGGCAAACTCACAGCTGATTTAGCCTGCTTTACTCATTTGCTCAATAAATTTATTTGAATCAGCAATCGACTTGTTCATGTCATCCATTAACACTTTGATGTCGCGCTTAAGATTAGTGAATTCACCTTGAATGGCTGATACAGCTTGTGCATTAAGGTTATGCTTCAAGTATAAAACATTGTCATGCAGTGATGACAGTACCGGCTCCATCTTGCTTTCAGCATTACGCATAGAGCGTAATAGTTTATCAAAGTCACGTTTGGTTGCGGTGAGCTTTTTATTACTTTCACGTTTAAGTGAGGCGTTAGAATACTGTTCTAATTCATCGCTCCATTCTTCAAACAATGCTTCAGCTACATCTTCAACTTTGTTGATGTTATTTGTAACGTCATTAGCAGCCGCAAGGCTAGATTCGTAGTCATCATTGAGTTGGTCATAGGCTGCTTGTACATCTCCACCATCAAAGTTAATCAATGTTGTTAAACGCTCAAGTGCAGATTGGAATTCCTCTTGAGACTCTTCTTGAGACTCTTTAGTTGCTTCTACGCGGTCCACTAAAATGTCACGCTTATGCACCCCAACTGATTCCATAGCCGAGTAATATGCAGATTGGCAGCCAGATAAAGCCAGTGATAAGGCCAATATTGGTGCGCTGAGTAAAGTCAGTTTTTTCATCGAGATCCCTTTTTAAATCCGTTAGTGCTGTAAATTATGTGGTGGATTGCTATGATAATCAAAACTATTTTAGCAGAAAGTTAACTTTATGAATGAAAAGGTCGCACATTATAAACAGCAGTTGAGGGTACTTATACGTCAGCAGCCAACGTGGTGGATGCAGTATATTAATCGCTGTATTGACGACCAAATTACTGTAAATGCTGGTTATTTAGCCTATGTAACCTTACTTTCATTGGTTCCTTTAATTGCAGTTGGCGTGGCTATTTTCTCGGCTTTTCCTGGCTTTGAAGATACCCGTATTGCTATTGAAAACTTTTTATTTACTAACTTTGTGCCCACCTCATCAGATGTAATTAAAGAGCATATAACGTCTTTTGCAGGTAATGCGAATCAAATGACTGCTGTAGGTATTGGTTTTCTTGCAGCGATAGCATTGCTACTGATCCGTAATGTTGATGCGACACTGAATCGAATTTGGCGGATTAAAACCAAGCGACCAATGATGATTTCTTTCGCGGTATATTGGATGGTGTTGAGTTTAGGGCCATTGTTATTAGGCGCAAGTATTGGTGTTACTTCATATATTGTGTCGTTAGTATCATTTGCCGATCAGGGTATTCCGGGCTTTAGTGGCTTTTTATTAAAATTACTGCCTTATTTAATTTCTATGGCTGGCTTTATTATGCTCTATACTTTAGTGCCTAATACTCGCGTATCTTTTAAAGCTGCAGTACCAGGTGCTTTATTTGCAGCCTTGTTGTTTGAATTAACTAAAAAGGGTTTTGCACTTTATATCAGTCACTTTCCTTCATACGAAGTGATTTATGGTGCGGTGGCAACTATTCCAATTTTGTTTGTGTGGGTGTATTTGTCGTGGGTGGTTGTGTTACTCGGTGCAGAGTTTACAGTATGTATTGGCCCTAAAAATATCGAAGATACACCCGATATTATCCTTGATGAGGGCGATGCTAATAAGTAATTCACTGCATCGCTGATAGGAGAATCGGCATTATGCAGTTATATCCAAATATTACCCCATACCATGATTTTCATTTGAGTGTGGGAAGTGGGCACCAAATTCATGTACAAGAGTTCGGTGATCCAGCTGGCTTGCCGGTGGTAATTTGCCATGGCGGGCCCGGCGTAGGTTTACATGCTGATAATTGCCGTTTCTTTGATCCTACCCGTTATCGTATTATTTTATATAGCCAACGCGGCTGCGGGCAATCAACGCCTCATTTAACTAGCGCTAATACAACCACAGAACTGGTCGCTGACCTTGATTATTTACGCACTTACTTAGGACTAGAAAAGTGGGTGTTAAGCGGTGGTTCGTGGGGAGCAACTCTGTGTTTGCTGTATGCCATCGAACACACTCAACATGTACATGGGTTAATTTTACGAGGCACGTTTTTAGCTACTTCAGCCGATTTTCAGTGGCTATATAGTCGTCATGGTGCTGCTGCACATTTTTATCCTGAATTATATGCGCGTTTTTCTCAGGAGTTACCTGATGTTGCCAGCATTTTTGCGTTTTATCGGCGGCAATTAAATGATGATAATCAAATTAATGCAAATCACTTTGCTAAATTATGGTGCCAATGGGAAAACGTATTAAGCCATGGTAAACAGCAACATCAATGGGGGTTAAGTTCACCTCAACTAGGTCTGAATATGGCGCGTTTAATGGTTCACTACTTCACAGCTGATTGTTTTATTGCGGATAACTTTATTAGTGAACACTATAAAAAAATTAGCAAAATTCCCACGTGGTTCATTCATGGTCGCCATGATTTGGTCTGTCGATTCAATGCGGTTCAGCAATTAGCTGAGCAACTTAATGCCCAATTACTGATCTTAGATGGCGTTGGGCATGGTGTTGATAGTAATGTATATTTAGCGGCAGTGCGGCGTGCAGCCGATCTTATGTGTATCAAATTATCGAGGAATAGATGCAAGGATTAATTCAGCGCGTAAAACACGCAAAAGTTGAAGTGGATGGTCAGGTGGTTGGGCAAATTGAGCTGGGGCTTTTATTGTTGCTTGGAGTTGAAAAGCATGATGATCAACAAAGCACTGATAAGCTGCTACATAAAGTTAGCAATTACCGCGTATTTAGCGATGAAAACGACAAAATGAATTTAAGCCTGCAAGATATTCAAGGTGAGTTATTGGTGGTATCGCAATTTACTCTGGCGGCAGATACTAAAAAAGGCATGCGGCCAAGTTTTTCATCAGCAGCCACACCTGCACAAGCTAATGAGCTATACGAATACTTTGTTAGCCAAGCTAGAGTTATGGGGTTAAGCGTAGCTACAGGGCAATTTGCTGCGGATATGCAAGTCAGTTTATGTAATGATGGGCCGGTGACATTTAATTTAACAGTGTAGTTAAGGCTAGCAGTTATTTTCTGATCACCACGATGTTGTTGGCATAACCTGGAATTTTTTCGATGCCAGGTATTTTACCAAAAGTGGTGATCAGCAAATGTTCTAACTGCTTTAATTGTGATTCATGACCAGATAAAAAATTAATAAATAAATAGCCATTTTTAGTTAAAGCACAGCGCAGTTTTTCATAAAAGCGGTGTTTGTATAAAAATAACGGCGCATCTAATTGGCTAAATAGGTCAAGAATGATCCAATCGTATTGTGGGCCATGCTCTAATACAGCTTCAGCATCAAAACAGCGTAAATTCGATGCATGCTCACCACCAAAAAAACGCTTATAGCAATGAATGATATTCGGATTTTTCTCTACAGAAAGTAGCTGACTATCAGGGTAGGTGTGTTGTAAGTAATTGCGGATAGCGCCGCCACCTAAGCCCAGTTCAAGTACGGCGTTTGGTGCCGGGAGTGGTTGCCATAATTGCGCTAAATATTGCAAATGCGGAAACAGCAAATGGCTTGGGCTGCTTTTCTCGACCACTGACTGTAGTGTTTCGTTGATCAATAACCAACGTAACTGCTTATGTTGGCGTACCTGAATGCAATCGGCGCCATATTTGTGCCAATAGAGTAGTTGCCCGATACGGTGACAATCTTCGATAAAGCTGTGTTTTACTGCCCCGTTGTCTTCAAAAAAATGTTCCATAGTTACATCAGCATAGACGAGTCAATCTAAAGTGCCAATATGTCTATCAAGTTTTACAGGTAAAGCAGTTATTTTGCGTTGCTCACCAAAGTCGTATTCCAAGTTTTTACCAGATGGAGTATGGTAGTTTGCAAATAATAACTGACCGCATTTTTAGTTAGATAAACGCATCTTGAATTAGCAAGCGTTTGCGGCCTTGGTAGCAACAGGAGTGATTATGTTTCAGGTGACAACACCACAAAGTAGCGAAGATTGGCAAGCGTATTATCAATTACGTTGGCAAGTATTGCGCGCGCCTTGGAATGAACCGCGTGGTTCTGAGCAGGATGATTTAGAGCAAGATGCTGAGCATCGCTTTATTAAAAATAAAGAGGGGGCAGTGTTAGGTGTTGCACGACTGCATTTTAATAATCAACAACAAGCGCAAGTCCGTTATATGGCCGTTGCACAAGGTAACCGTAATCAACACATTGGTAGCCGTTTATTGCATGAGCTCGAGAAAATAGCCTGGACTCAAGACGCCGATGAGTTAGTTTTATTCGCTCGTGAACGAGCATTAGAATTTTACAAACGTCATGGTTATGAATTAAAAGAAAAGGCTCACTTAGCTTACGATGATGTACAACACTGGAAAATGGTGAAACAAAAACCGTCTGAGCCAGGCTGGTTCCGCCATCCCAATTGGACCCAAGTTCTGCAAAATACCTGGCGCGAATCTATTCCGATCAGCGATGCTATGGGCATTAAAGTTGAAAGTTACACTGATTGGCAATTTACCACCAGTGCAGATTTAAATGCGAACTTAAACTTGCATAACACTATGTTTGCTGGCTCTATTTATAGTTTAGCGACGTTAACCGGCTGGGGCGCGACTTATTTAGCACTCAAAGAAGCCGGGCTTGAAGGTAATATTGTGTTAGCTGATGCTAATATTAAATATTTAAAACCGCTTAATAACGACCCACGTGGCAGCGTTGATTTAAGCGGCTGTAAGGGTAAATTAGCCGAGTTAGAGTCAGAAGGTAAAGCGAGCTATGTAGTGCCAGTGGAAATCTACGATGGTGAGTTACTGGTTGCTGAGTTTGAAGGTACATTTAGAATTATTAAGTAGTTAGAATTCAGAGCAAACAAAAGATAAGGCCAAGCAATTGCTTGGCCTTTTTTTATAGTAAATCAGTTAATAATATACCCACGCCAATACGTTCTATGTCAGCGTTATAATCAATTAAACTTTCACCGTAGCCGTTGAAGTATTGGGCGTAACCTCGAACTCGGCCCCATAATGGGAATGACCAATCAAGCTGAATTGCACCGCGGTTATCTGAATTTAAATTATTGCGGGTCATAAAACTAAATTCATGATCATTAAGTCGATATGCACCGCTAAATTCAAAGTAACCCATGTATTTGTAAATATCAGGGTTATCATCACCTCTTGGATCTAATGGCGTTTCCTTCTCGCTTTCTGAAATACGGTACCAAGGTTTAAAGCTAAACACATAGCCATCGTTTTCCCACAAAAAGTTTGCATAAATACGGTTCCATGAGCGCGAATCAGGCTGACTATTACCGTTAGATTGATGCGAAATACCAAGGACTACTGCCATTTCGTCGCCCCATGGAACGTGCTTCTTATCTAAATAATTAACCCAAAAAATTTCAGGCTCATAGTTGGTCTCACGAAATGGTGAGGAACTTTCTTTGTTATAAAGCTGCCAATATGACTGTAATGTAAAGGCAAAAAATATAGCCTGGTCTTCATCAGAAAAATCATCGAAAATAGGTACCTTAATTGAAAGCTGATATTTTGCTTCTAAGTTATCGAGTGGTTCATCTTGTTTTTCACCGGTTAGTTCGTCATACGCTTCAAACGAGCTATTGTTTGGGTGGGATACATAAGAAACAGGTAAAATGTAGTTACGTTTGTGTGGAGTAATAACATTACGGTTTTCTTTACTTACTTCTTCGCGTGCTTGGCGCTTATCGAGTGCGGTAAGTTGTTTGCTTTCATCAAGTGATGAGCATTTTTCACGCAGCTGTGCTAGCGTCATCTCGCCAGCCCCGCCAATTGCCTCATTTAAAATACATTGCTTTACTAGCTCGACATCATCATCTTGCTCGTTGGTTTTTGCTGTTGATTCTGATTGTGCGAATGCAGAGCTTGATAATAGTGCAGTAAATAGGATCCCATAGTGCCAAGTCATTATTATTCCTTTGATAAAATCAAATAGAGAGTAGCTATTGTGTTTTTCGTAAATGAGAATAGGCTAATTTCAGTATCATAAAACGACTAAGATACCTATCCCATACATTTATCCAGCATTTACTTTAACTGAATATCAGTGAATTGTTACTGAACTTAGTTGATTGTGGCGCTTTTTGCCCATAAATACAAAGAAAAAGCGGCCGAAGCCGCTTGTTCAATGCACTTTTTCCAATTGGATAGTCGTGCTCTCACGCAATGAGAAGGGTTGAGCTTGATATAAAAATTAAAGCTCAAATACGTTAGTAAAGAATTTATATAGTTCGGTGCCTTGGTTTACGCTTGCTGAAGCAAAATGCAAAATCGCGATGGCGTCACAATCAAGTGTTAGGGTTTGTAATGGTTGCTCTGCTAGGTAGCGCTCCATTCGCAATACTCTAGCAATCGGCTCGCCAGCTTTGATATGGCCGCCAAGTGGCGCTATATACTCAACCATGCCGCCCATAGGTGCATAGTAAGCAAGGTAATCATTTAAATCACAGCCGTAGCGCTTCATTACTTTTGGCTGATAGGGGGCATCAACGAATACCTGCTTATGATTTAGGTAACTTAAAATACTATTAGCATCATCAAGGGCCGCAGTTAAATCTATCTTTTCTTGGCTGCCGAGTTCGACCGTAAAAGCTTCAACTTGAACATTAAATTCACGCCCTTGTTGAGCTAATGCCTCGGTTAATTGCCACCATGGGCAAAAACTTGCTTCATCCATTGCTCCTGCAAAATCATTAGGGATGATTAATACATGAGGAATATTAAAGTAGTTGGCACTGGCCTTGGCATAATCTGGGCAATATAAATGCTGACTCGAAATGGGGCCTGTGTGTAAGTCGAGCACGATATCAGCTTGGTGTGCCAACTTTTGCAAGTTAAGTGCAATGCGTTTGCCTGTAGTTAGGCGATAAGCTGGACCGCTTAGTTGTTGGTCTACTTCATCAATCAGTGCGGCTTTAAACTCACTTTTTAAGGTTTGCTCATCGGCATCACTGTATTGCTCAGCAAATTGGCTCGCGAGCTTACTATTGCAGTGATACATGCGGTTCCAGTTGGTGCCGGTGATTGGATCAAAACGACCAAGGGTGAATTCGCCCGATTTTTGATTGCAACCAATTGGGTTCGCGTAAGGCACCAGGGTGATATCGCCTTTGAGTTCAAGATGCTTAAGCTGCTCAAGTAATTGGTAAATAACCGCATTGCCTTGTACTTCTGCACCGTGCATATTAGCTTGCACATACACACTTGGCCCAGTGCCATCGCCTTTTAAACGATAGACAGGAATTGTGAGCGGTAGGCCGTTGGCAACTTCACCAACTACTATGTTTTCTTGGCTTATAGCTTTAGTCGTACTCATCTCAATTACCTTAAGTAGTAGTTGGCATCTTCAGCTGTGCGAATACAGTTAAGCTCGCCATTTTGTAATGTGTATTCAGCGGCTAGCTCATGACATAAAAAATACGGCATACTTTCGGTAAAGCCGTACGCGCCACATTGGCTAAACACCAGCCAGTCTTGCTCATTTAAATCACTAGGTAATTGGTGTTCACCTAAGCAATCAAGTGCTGTACATAATGGCCCATATAAGCTCATAGTTTGGTATGCAGCAGTTGAGTCTCGTAATAATCGTGCCGGGAAATCTTGGCTGGTGACTGCAGGGCGCAATAAATGATTAATACCGCCGCTTAAGATCACTTGTTGTTGGGCATAGTTAAGTTTTCGCTCAACGACAGGTGTTGCGTAATGACCGCATTCGCCCACAGCATAACGGCCAAGCTCCATCCAGAGTTCTTGTACGCCTGCGGCATTCTTAATGTCAGCTAATGCATCAATGAGCGCATCCCAACTTAAGGTTGGTGCATCAAGAGTGTAAGGAATACCTAAACCACCGCCTAAGTCGAGTACTTTTAAGTGAATACCTAAATCGTTGGCAAGCTTTGTTAACGGCGTAATCATTTGTGTCCACAGCTCAGCGAGTTTGTCGCTGCTAAGCATGTTGCCCCACTGAAAAATATGCAGACCGTCAAAATTAAGCGCTGGGTAGTCGCTAGTATTTAGCGCTTGCCATTCATCGCAACCTAAACCAAATGGAGTAAGGCTATCGCCACCAAGTGGGTTTTTTTCCCCTTCAGGCCAGCGTAATTGCACTCGCAGTAATACCTGTAACTGACAGTTTTGTAAGCTTGCTTGCTCGTTAAGCCAGCGTACTTGATTAAGGCTTTCGGCAACAAAGGTACGTACGCCGCGCGCAATAAAGTGTTTAATTTGTTTTGGGCTTTTGGCAGGCCCTGTATTGAGCACGCGCTCGCTGTTAATACCTTGAGCAAGTACTTGCTCAAGTTCGCCCTTGCTTGCCACATCAAAGTTAAAACCCGCGTTATCTAAGCTTTGAATGACTTTAGATAATGGGTTAGCTTTTACGGCATACCACAGTTTTACCTCAGTTTGCGTCACTAACCGCGTTAAGTGTGCGTTTAATGTATCAAGGTCGTAAATAAAAAAGGGTGTATCAAGCGCAGTTGATAGCTCATCAATGGCGGTTTTAACTGGCGTGCTCAAAAAGCTCATTAACGTAAAACCTCTTCAAGCAGCAATGATGCATCACTTTGTTCATCACGGTATTTTACAATTAATGCACACGACATACTTAATCCTTGCTCGCGAGCCCAAGTATTAGAAGCTGGGCGAGAACCTGGAATAACAATCGCGTATTCAGGAATAGGCTCGCCTTTAGCCAGCTGGCGCTCATTAACACAGTCATAAACAGGAATAGTTGCTGATAAGCGTACACCTGGTGCGAGCACCGCGCCTTTTTTCACTACTACGCCTTCAACAATCACGCAACCTGCACCGATGAATGCATCGTCTTCTACCACCACCGGGCTTGCACCAATAGGTTCAAGTACACCGCCTAGTTGTACTGCAGCGCTTAAATGTACATTTTTACCTACTTGCGCACACGACCCCACTAACGCGTGGCTATCAACCATAGTGCCTTCGTCGATAAAGGCACCAATGTTTACATATGCTGGTGGCATAATAATCGTGCCCTTAGCAACGTGTGCGCCACGGCGAACGCTTGAGCCACCAGGTACCATACGCACTCCAGCATCGGCTGCAAAACCTTGTGGTGCTAAATTGTGTTTATCAACAAAGCCACCTGGAAATTCGGTATTAGTGCCATTTTTAAACGCTTCTAAAATACCTTGTTTTACCAGAACGTTAGCATGCCATTGGCCGTTGTCGTCTTGTGTTGCTGCGCGCACAGCGCCCGATTCTAAATTATTTAGTAGTTCTAACCAGCTCATTATAAAAACCTGTATTTAATGCCAAGATAAAATGGTGTTGTTTGCGTTGTTAATACAATCAGTTTGCGTTAACTCAAGATGCGTCAAAGGTGGACGTAAGTACGGGCTGTTAATTCGCCCTTGTAAATGCATCAATACTTTGACGGGGATAGGGTTTGCGACAGCAAACAAGCTTTGAATGGCTTGTGACCAGTCGGCAAATAAATTGGGGTGTTGACCGCTGAGACTTCGTTTTACAAACTCATGGGTTTGCACAGGCCATGCATTAGCAGCCACAGAGACTAAACCTTTTGCGCCAGCCTGGGCAAAGTAAGGCATCAGTGCATCGTCACCGCTAAAAATAGCTAAATTAGGTGCGACTTTTCTAAAACCTTCAAATTTAGTAATGTCGCCACTGGCTTCTTTGAGTGCCCACAAGTTTTTATGGTCTTTCAAGTTGCTAATTACGGCCGATGGAATATCAACAGCACTGCGCCCTGGTACGTTATAAAGCATGCAAGGATGTTTACTGGTATTAAGTAAGCTTTCAAACCAATGTGTTTGGCCTACCACGCCGGGCTTAGCGTATAGGGGAGTGCCCAGTAAATAGCTATGAATGGGTAACTGATTACAGTATTCAACCCAGGCAATTTGTTGCTTTAGATTTATACCGCCTACTGCAACCATCAGCGGTACTGTTGGCGTTAATTGGCACACGTGTTCAACAATCGCTTGTTGCTCTTTGAGTGTTAGTGCGAGGCCTTCGCCGGTGCTACCAAGTAATAAAATACCATTGTCAGCCACTTGCTGCTGTGCAACTAACTGATCAAGAGTGGCATAGTCGACTTCACCAGCGTCAGTAAATGGCGTGACGAGTGCCGTCCACAAAGGGTAGTCATTTAAATTGAAGTTATTGATCATCTCTCACGAACTTATAAGTGATTCGAGGAGTTAATAAGCTTTTATGATTGGAGCCACATTAACGTCGTTCGAACTAATAATTCGAAGAGCGAATGGGCTTAATATAATAGGGCGCTATGGCCTTATTACGCTAAGACCAGAAGCTCTCCACCAAATATTTTAACAGCCAAGCTGTTATTGGTGACAGTCGCTGGGATTCAACCCAGTCGCCCGAAGTAAAACTTCACAAAAAGTGTTACTTCTCGGCGTTAATTCCCCTCACGTATGATCACTGGAGTGTGTGCTCCTCACATACGTTACCTGAATAACGCACCTCTTCTAGCCCATGGTGTAAGTTTTATCGTTTAAAACTCAAACCTTTAATAGGGGTAATGCGAAAGATTAAAGCATTTTAGCCGTCTAGGTGTCAAGGCTGGATATTTTTAAGTTTATTTTTAGCTGCAATGTGCTCCTGACATTTTTTTACAACGTAAATAGCGTTACAGTAAGCGTAATAACAAGCAGTGGTAGTGAGTAATGGAAAAATTTCAAGATATATATCAACGAGCGGCACAGCGAAAAGGTAGCGAAGTAATGTTACAGCAATTACTTGTTGCCCCTCAAAATGCAAAGCAATTAACTGCTTTACCTGATGATGCATGGCTTGAAGAGTTTACCCGCAAAATTTTTCAAAGTGGTTTTTATTGGTCAGTGATCAACAATAAATGGCCAGGTTTTCGGGAAGTATTTTGGGATTTTAGTGTGGCTAAATTATTAATGATGCCGCCAGATATGCTTGAGCAAAAAGCCACCGATGAGCGAATCGTTCGTAACTTTAAAAAAGTGCAAACGATCCCAGAAAATGCGTATATGATCCATGAAGTGGCAAGTGAACATGGCAGTTTTAGTCAGTTTATTGCAGATTGGCCGAGCGACGATATTATTGGTTTGTGGGGGTATTTAAAAAAGCATGGGGCGCGTTTAGGTGGTAACACCGGCCCTTATGCATTGCGAACCTTAGGGAAAGATACTTTTTTATTATCGCGTGATGTAGAAAGTTATCTCCGTGCTCATAAAATAATTGATGGCGGTTTACAAACTAAAAAGTCACTTGCCAACGCTCAACATTTTTTTAATGAATTGCAGCAACAAAGCGGATTAAGCCTACAAGAGCTCAGTCTGTTAGTTGCATACAGCGTGGGCGATAATCGCGTTGGTATACAAACAACCCAAGCTTAAGGAATACTATGAAATTAGTTGCTCGTTACACCCAGATTGCTGATGATTTTGCTGTGGCTGATCAGCCAAGTGCTGTTATTGCTCCAAACTTACTGCTGTGGAACGATACGTTAGCTAGGCAGCTTAATATTGAGGTTGTCACATCAGAACGTGCGGTAATTTTTTCTGGTAATCTTAATAACAGCGATGTTGCTGCTGTGGCATTAGGTTACTCAGGGCATCAATTTGGACATTTTTCACCGCGTTTAGGTGATGGGCGAGCACATTTATTAGGGGCTGTCACTGATCAGCAGCAACAGCTTTGGGACATTCAACTCAAAGGTTCTGGTGCTACGCCATTTTCACGTGGAGGTGATGGCCGTTGTGCAATCGGTCCTGCGGTACGTGAATATATAATGAGTGAGGCAATGCATGGGCTTGGCATACCGACGACACGTTGTTTGGCAGTTGTTGCCAGTGGTGAAACAGTTTACCGTCAACCACCACAACAAGGAGCCATTGTTACCCGCGTTGCTAGTAGTCATATACGTGTCGGTTCGTTTCAGTATTTAGCTGCGCAAGGTGACGTTACTGGTTTAAAAGCCTTAGCTGATTTAGCTATTGAGCGTCATTATCCTGAGATAAAGTCTACGGGCTCTGCGCGTTATTTGGCATTTTTAAGTGCGGTAATTGAAAAGCAAGTTAGCCTGATTGTTAGCTGGATGCGCGTTGGTTTTATTCATGGAGTAATGAATACTGATAATACGCTCGTCAGTGGTGAGACCATCGATTATGGCCCTTGTGCAATGATGAATCAGTTTGATTTTGATACTGTATTTAGTTCTATTGATCGCCAAGGTCGCTATGCTTTTGGCAATCAACCTAATATTGCTAATTGGAATTGTGCACGTTTAGCTGAAAGTTTAATTCCTTTAATTAGCGATGACGAAGAGCAGGCTGTTGAGCTATTAAGCCCATTAATAAATGGTTTTGCTGAGCAGTTTCATCAAGCCTTTACACAGATGTGGGCGAAAAAACTGGGCTTTGATGGTCATCAAGATGGCGATGCTGAATTAGTATCCGAGTTATTAACTTTACTGAAAACCCATCAGCTTGATTACACCAATACTTTTGACTCCTTAACAGAATCATTGCAAGGTCAGACTGCCATTCCGAGTGACTTGGCTGGTTGGTCTATTAAGTGGTTAGCCAGAACAAATACGCAAAGCTATCAGCTGATGCGCCAAGCCAACCCACGCTTGATCCCGCGTAATCATATTGTTGAAAGCATAATACAGCAGTATGAAAGTACTGGTGAAAGCAGCATGTTAGATGAATATTTAACGGCCTTGAGGTCGCCTTACCAATTGTTGGCAAGCCCTGCATTTTGGTACTCCCCGCCTGTTGATGGGGATACTAATTACCAAACATTCTGCGGAACATAATAACGCAGTGCTGATTGTTAGGCGTATTGTTCGTAAATTGAGCGACGATTAATGAATTGATGTGACTTATACATCCAGATCTTTAGTTAAAAGCTGTTATTTATTAATAATTATAAGAAATAAATATGCTTAACTACTTGTTGATTTAAAATTAACCAATATAATGCACTCATTAGCTTAAGCATTTAAATTATTAAAGCCAAAGATATTAGAAACGTTGTGGCTGAAATTGCAGTGATAGCAATTACAATGCTGACAATCGATAGATGTGCAAGTTAGGTAAAGTTTTTTATCTGAACTATAATGTAGGGCGCTTTATTTTAATAAATAGTTAAATTGCAAAATATGCATTTAAATATTTTCGTTAAGTAATGATTAACTAAAGATACGGTACTCTATGGTTAAACTTATTGAGCTAGGGTCTCTTAGCTACAATTTTAATTGTGAAAATGGGAAGGAAACAATGAAATTAAAATCACTTACTATTGCTTTAGCACTAGCTGCAACTAGCGCTTCAAGTTTCGCTGCTGAAAAAGAAGGTTTCTTTATCGGTGCTTTTGGCGATTATTACGATGCTTCATGGGAAAATGTCCGTGGAAGCGCAGGTACTAACGTTGATGATTCAACTGGTTGGGGTGCAGAAATTGGTTATCGTTTTAACGATTACTGGAGTGCACGTCTAGAATATGCTGATATGGATTTTGACATTTCAAATGCAAATCCTGCCATGAACGCAACAAGCATGGACGGCGACCGTTTAGGTATTGATGGTCTTTATCACATCAACGGCGGCCCTTTCTATGGTATTTTCGGTCTTAAGAAAATCGATATTACAGAAAACCTAACTTTTGCTAATCTAGGTGCTGGTTACCAACATTATTTCACTGATAATTTCGCATTTAATGCTGAAACATCTATTTATCAAGGTCTTGACCGTGGTTACACAGATGTAGGTGCTAAACTTGGTCTTAGCTATTTATTTGGCAAGCAAAGTTCAGCTGCTGAGCCAGTTAAAGCTGCTCCAGCTCCAGCTACAGTAGTACCTGTAGCAGTTGCCCCGGTAGATAGCGATGGTGATAACATCCCTGATGCAGATGACCAATGTGCAAACACACCAATGACAGATGCTGTTGATGGTACAGGTTGTACTTTATATGAAGACCGTGAAGTAACTAAAAGCTTGTTAGTAACATTCCCTAACAACGCCTCAAAAGTTGCTGGTAAATATGACAGCGGTATTGACCAAGTTGCTAGCTTCTTAAAAGAGCATACAGACACAACAGTATTACTTGAAGGTCATTCTTCAGCTGTTGGTAAAGCTGAGTATAACAAGTGGTTATCGAAAAAGCGTGCTGATGCAGTTGCTGCTAAGCTAATTGCTGATGGCATTGCTGAAGATCGTATTACTACTGTTGGTCTAGGCGAAGAGCGTCTTAAAAATACAGACAACACACCTGCTGCACACGCGGAAAACCGTCGTGTAGAAGCACACCTTAAGTCAATTGAGCGCGTGAAAGTTAAGCGTTAATAGCATTTGATTTATTAAAAACCCAGCAAGATGCTGGGTTTTTTTATGCCTAAAAAATAGCAATAATTCGCAGTTAATTAACATTCATGTGAATGGTTTTTTCCTAATTGGTTATTCACAGTATTTATAATGAGTATAGAATTTTGCTTGATTGCACGGATTTTCATCTATATTTAAAAGCTTTATAATTAATCGTCAGAATACTATAAGTATTGAGTAATTTTTCGCGAGAATGTGTATTACTGAATACTTTCACGTCACCAAGAGGGCAATATTGTGCTAGAAGATTATCGTAAACACGTAGAAGAACGTGCCGCGTTAGGTATCGTACCAGCGCCATTGGATGCTCAGCAAACGGCTGATCTTATCGAGCTAGTTAAAACACCACCTGCAGGTGAAGAAGAGTTTATTTTAGACTTATTAGTAAATCGCGTGCCGCCAGGTGTGGATGACGCAGCTTACATCAAAGCTGGCTTTTTAGCCGCAGTTGCTAAAGGTGAGGCAACTTCACCACTAATTTCAAAAGAAAAAGCAGCTGAACTATTAGGCACAATGCTTGGCGGTTACAACATCGCCCCCATGATTGAGCTACTTGACGAAGAAGCGCTTGCGCCAATCGTTGTTAAAGGTCTTGCAAATACGTTATTAATGTTTGATGCATTTTATGACGTTGAAGAAAAAGCAAAAGCGGGTAATGAATACGCTAAGCAAATTATTGAATCTTGGGCTGCTGCAGAATGGTTTACCAATAAACCTGCGGTTGCTGAAAAAATCTCAGTTACGGTATTCAAAGTAACAGGCGAAACAAATACTGATGATTTATCACCAGCGCCAGACGCCTGGTCACGTCCTGATATTCCATTGCATGCTTTAGCAATGCTAAAAATTGAACGTGACGGTATTACACCTGATAAAGCTGGTGAAGTTGGTCCAATTACACAACTTGAAGAACTAAAAACGAAAGGCTTACCACTTGCCTACGTAGGTGATGTTGTTGGTACTGGCTCTTCTCGTAAGTCAGCAACTAACTCTGTACTTTGGTTTATGGGCGATGATATCCCGTTTGTACCAAACAAGCGTGTTGGCGGTGTATGTTTAGGTAATAAAATTGCGCCAATCTTCTTCAACACAATGGAAGATTCAGGCGCATTACCAATCGAATTAAATGTTGATGAACTTAACATGGGTGAGCAAATCGATATCTTCCCTTACGAAGGTGTTGTTAAGCGTCATGGTACTGATGAAATTATTTCTACTTTTGAACTTAAATCTGAGGTAATTTTAGATGAAGTTCGTGCTGGTGGTCGTATCCCACTAATCATTGGTCGTGGTTTAACTGACAAAGCGCGTACATCTCTTGGCTTGGGTGCAACAGATGTATTTAAAGTACCAACAGCAACAGAAGTTTCTGATAAAGGCTTCACACTAGCGCAAAAAATGGTTGGTAAAGCATGTAACGTTGCTGGTATTCGCCCAGGTCAATACTGTGAGCCTAAAA
The DNA here is from genome assembly GCF_014164315.1 of Pseudoalteromonas sp. SG44-1. Classification (NCBI taxonomy): domain Bacteria; kingdom Pseudomonadati; phylum Pseudomonadota; class Gammaproteobacteria; order Alteromonadales; family Pseudoalteromonadaceae; genus Pseudoalteromonas; species Pseudoalteromonas sp. SG44-1. Next base: position 9,765 of record NZ_JACJEW010000036.1, on the reverse strand, counting down.
TGACAACTGTTGGTTCGCAAGATACAACCGGTCCTATGACGCGTGATGAACTTAAAGATTTAGCCTGTTTAGGTTTCTCTGCAGATTTAACAATGCAGTCTTTCTGTCATACATCAGCTTACCCTAAACCTATTGATGTAAATACTCACCATACGCTTCCTGATTTCATCATGAACCGTGGCGGTGTTTCACTTCGCCCAGGTGACGGTATTATCCACTCATGGTTAAACCGCATGTTATTACCAGATACCGTCGGTACTGGTGGTGATTCACATACACGTTTCCCATTAGGTATTTCATTCCCAGCTGGGTCGGGTGCAGTAGCATTCGCAGCAGCAACTGGTGTAATGCCACTTGATATGCCTGAATCAATTTTAGTCCGTTTTAAAGGCGAAATGCAGCCTGGTATCACATTACGTGACCTAGTACATGCAATCCCTTACTACGGTATTAAGCAAGGCTTATTAACCGTTGAGAAAAAAGGAAAAATTAACGAATTCTCTGGTCGTGTACTAGAAATTGAAGGCGTTGAGCACCTAACTGTTGAGCAAGCATTTGAATTATCTGATGCATCTGCAGAGCGTTCGGCGGCAGGTTGTACTGTTAAGTTATCTAAAGAATCTATTTCTGAATACCTAGAATCAAACATTGTGATGCTGAAGTGGATGATCTCTGAAGGTTACGGTGATGTACGTACGATTGAACGTCGTGTTACAGCAATGCAAGAGTGGTTAGCTAACCCAGAACTTATGGAAGCTGATAAAGACGCTGAGTACGCTCATATAGTTGATATCGATTTAGCCGAAATTAAAGAGCCAGTTCTTTGTGCACCAAATGATCCAGATGATGCGCGTCTTCTTTCTGATGTTGCAGGCGAGAAAATTGATGAAGTATTCATCGGCTCTTGTATGACTAACATTGGTCACTTCCGTGCTGCTGGTAAGTTGCTTGATGGCTTTAAAGGTCAATTACCGACTCAGCTTTGGGTTGCTCCACCAACTAAGATGGATAAAGACCAACTTACAGAAGAAGGTTATTACGGTATTTTTGGTCGTGTTGGCGCACGTATCGAAACTCCAGGTTGTTCACTATGTATGGGTAACCAAGCACGTGTTGCAGATCAAGCAACAGTTGTGTCTACCTCTACACGTAATTTCCCGAACCGTTTAGGTAATGGCGCAAACGTATTTTTAGCTTCATCTGAACTTGCTGCAATCGCTGCAATTTTAGGTAGGTTACCAACATCTGCTGAGTATCAAGAATATGCTGCGAAGATCAATGCAACAGCATCAGATACATACCGTTACTTGAACTTCCATCGCATGCCTGCTTACACTAAAAAAGCAGACAACGTGATTATTCAACAAGCTGTTTAAAAGTCTACTTGTTGCAAAAAAACCCACAATATGTGGGTTTTTGTTAAGCCTTTGTTCATTTTCACTTGACGAAAAGTTTTCTTAGTCTAGAATCTTACCAATAAAAAATTAACATATGTTATTAGTTGCCATGGAAAAGGCGATAACTTCCTTCATGCTATTAAAATAATCAATCAGCAATGAAAGGCACCATCGTAAACTCCTTAGCTAATTTCAATTTCATTTACCACATCAAATTACGCAGCATCAATATCTTTAGTGTACGAAAGAATAATTAGCCTATGAGAATCAGGGGATTGGGAGATTTAATAACTTGAGAATGATGATTCGAGCTTGAGGCTTCTGAGGTGTAATTCTTAAAGTATAAATATAAAAAGTTATAAGAACCGAAAACAAAATTTTAAAGCCACATTAAGCTAAGGCTTTTTTAAATTATTAAAGGGAAATGATTTAAACACAGCTCCCTCAATAGCATCCATTTAAAAGGGGAATAAAATGGGTTTTTTTGAAATAAAGCTACGCATAGGCTTACTAGCCAGTGCACTATTTTTAACTGGCTGTGGAGGCGGAGGTGATGATAGCGGTAGTACAACGCCAAAACCTGTTGACCCAGTTAACCAAGGCCCAATAGTTACACTAACGGCTGCAGATGAACAAATAGAACAAGAAACATTCACTCTTAAAGCGACAGCAAATGATACTGATGGTGAAATTTCGTCATATAGTTGGAGCCACGATGCGAGCTTTGACTTTATCAGTGATGGTCTTTCCAGTGCTGAAGTGAGCTTTACTTCCCCCGATATCAGTGAAGACATTACGGTTAATTTTACTGTAACGGTTACTGATAATGATGGTGCTTCAGCATCATCCTCTCAAGCGGTGCTCATCAAGCGTAAAGTATCCAATGTAACCATAACAGGGCTTGTTACTGATGAGCCAATTGCAAATGCTGAACTTGAAATTGTTGTTGGTGGTGAATCGTTCCAGGTTCAAGCAAATGATAGTGGTCGTTATACAGCGGTTTTAAATATCGATGAGTCATCAACTAAAAAGTTGGTAAGAGTAAAAGCGAAAGGACTAGATGCCTTAAACCCAGGTGTTGAGTTTGTATCGCAGCTAAGTTCAGTTGAAAAGCTTTTAGCACAAGCGGGCGAGGATAATACGCTTGATAGTAATGATAATTTTGGTGTCAATATCACTAATGTTACCACTGCTGAATTTGCACTTTTAACACGTGATGGTACAGAGCCTGCGAGTGAAGAAGAGCTTAATAGCGCACTGTTAAATGTTGATGCGGATGAGAAGATTCAGCTAGCAACACTTATTAAGATTGTTGTTGATAATCCAGATTATCAATTACCTGAAGGTATTAATAGCACGCTGGAGCTTGTTGCGAATGAACAAGTCGCGAAGCAGTTTGAAGAAGAAGTGATAGAGAAAGATCCTGAAATCATCGAAAAAACCAAAAAAGAAATTAAAGAAGATGATGCTCTAGTAACCGGCGCAACAGGTACGCTCGAGGGTAATTATATTATTAACTCACCTCGTTATCATACCAATACAGCATTCCACCTTAGCTTAAGGGCTGATGGAAGCGGGCAGTTTAGCTCTAATACCAGTAGTGCGATCTCTTGGGCTGAAAATGCAGGCGTTTATACATTAGACTTTGCTGAAAAAGTTACGATTTATCAAAATTCAGATGCAGAAAGTTCAGAGTCTGTAGTTTTAACTGGATTCAGCTTTACTGTATTGGCTGAAAACGATGTGTTTAGAACCATCGAAGTGACGCGTTCAACAGAGCGAACGGTTGTTAATAGCAACAGCGGTTCAGTTACAATGACGACTGAAGATGATGAAACATATACGACGAATCTAATATATAAAAATAAAACCATTTCATTATTAGCTGAACAGCTGGTAGGTGAGTGGGCACTTCATGTACAAGATAATGACTTTTATACTAGCTACGATCCCAACCTACCTGAAACTCTGCAATTTTATGCTGACGGTACAGGCGTTGTTGATAGTAGCGAAGCGTTTACTTGGCAGCTAAATAGCCATAGCTTAATTGTTAACTATGATGACGGCGGCGAAACAGGGCAGCTAGAGCTTTGGTTTACAAAAGCATTAAGTGGCGGCTATCAATTAGTTGGTCTTGATACGAGCTTTGATAAGCCGAGTGACACCCTAACGGGGCTATTAATCAAAAAACAAGCGGTATCGACTACGAATGATGATTTAATTGGTCGTTGGCATGGCTTTATCGGCACATCTCAATCGTATGATTTAAATATTTTTAGCGATGGCACAATGATGATCGGCCTAGGCATCACTGATTGGCAGGGGCATTTAAATGATGGTCAGTTTACACGTAAGCGTTTTATTTATAACAATGAAATTGTTACGTCATGTGAAGGCTTTGGTGCAAGTTGCTACCTTGAAAGTGAAATGATTCATGAGTTCATCAGTATTGTTGGTAACCTGTATTACATTAAGCGCACTCTAAATTACTATTTACCAAATGGTGAGATTAGGTCTCAAAGCGGTGCAATATTAGTTTATGAATACAGCAAAGACTTAACCTACAGCGCATTCACCGAAGAGCTATTAGAGAATTACACAGAGTTTTATTCAGCAGATGGACAAACAGATAGAATTTATACTGAATATGACGAAAACGGTAACGTAATATACGTTGTTGAATTAGAGGGGCAGACTTACACCGGCGCAACCTTTAATGACGGTGTATTAAGTTATGACCGAAATGGTGAAACGTGGCATCTTGAGCTTGTTTCATCAGATACCGGCAGCATTGTAGCTTGCCATTATCAAGATGGTGGCACGTGTAATGCTGCGTCACAAATTACTTACTTACCAAAGCGCCCTAAAGTTACCCTTAGCGCTAACTCAAGTGGCAATGGTGAAATTTCACCCGCATCACAAGCGTCATTTTTGTATCAAAAAGTTGGGTTTGAAATCATTCCTGACGACGGTTTCGTTTTAGACGTAATTGAAGGCTGCGATGGCTATATTGAAGGTAATCACTACATTGCATTTGCAAGTAACACTGATTGTGAAATTACAGCAACCTTTAAAGAGCAACAGCAAACAGTTGGTAGCTTCATTATTGGTAATCAAGATCTGTATTATGCAAGTGCTTATACTGTAGATCTTAATGAAGATAATACCGGCTATTTAACCTACAACGGTAAAGTTGATATTACTTGGCAAGAGGATAAGCAAGGTGTGATTGAAATCACCCCACAGCAAGCGTTTATTCTTAATGAATATCAAAATATAGAATACCCAGAGGGTTTTCCACTTGAAGTTAATTTTAAAGATATTGCTACAAGCCTGAGATTAAAACCATTACCAGAGAAAGGAATTAACTGGTATGAGTTAGATCGAGTAATCGAACAATATAAAGATGATGTGTTAGTTGATGAATACACAACTTCTTATGAAGTGAGTAAAACATCACTCGATCAACGTTTAGCTATTACAACCGATGATATCGCAGGACAATGGTCAGTTGACTTGGTCGGGGAAAAGACTGTTAATAAAGTAAATTTTAATCTTGATGGGTCTGGTGTATCTCATAATATAAGTGACTTATCCGAAGAGAATTTCACTTGGCAAATAGTTGATAACTCTATAGCGCTTTTCTTTCCTGAAGATAACGGAACTGAATCATTTTATATCACTAAAGGTTTAAATGTTGGTTACCAGCTTGTTACTCAAGGTATTTTTGACGGTGAGCATTATACAGATTCAGGCATCATGGTGCGTCGTAATGAACAACCAATTAGTGCAGATAACTTTGCTGGTCGTCACCAGTTTAGAGATGGTCATGACCTAGACACCCATTGGGGGGAAATACAAGTTTATGATGATGGAGAGGTTTTCTTTACTTTTGACACAAGCTCTTTTCAAGGAGGGTTTGAAGGTGGACATTTAAAACGTGATCGATATTCTGAATACGTTGATGGCATCTATCAGAGAGTTGATTGGTGCGATGTTTCTTTAGATACATGCACACTTGAGGGGGAGTTTATATATACCCTAGTCGCTGTTGATGGTCAGCGTTATTTTATAGAACGGACGCTTGGCGGTGCCGTAAATGGTGGAGACACTACAGCACATTTATATATACATGATTACACACCTTCAACAGATGTCGCTCAGTTTGAAGAACATAACTTAGTTTTTAGCCTTTATCAAAATGATAGTAATGGTATTGCTCGCTGGGCTGTTACCTATGGTTACTATGATGAAGTGCTAAATAAGCAACACTATATTTTTCAGATTGACGACACTGAACCTGTATATGTTGAGCTAGTTGATGGAAAGTTAGAGTTAACCCTCGACGGTCAAGATACTGTTATTGAATTAATTGATAACAACCGCCGTAATGTTACTTTCTGTAAGTACTTAAAAGGTAATAGCTGCTTAGAGCAAGATAAAGTTTACTTATCGTTTGATTTACCTATGCATACAATCACAGTTAATGGTGATGGTAATGGCTCATTAGCTGTAGGAGATGATAGTAATGTTGCTCATGGCTCAAATTGGTCGACATCTATTGAGCCAAATTCAGGTTATGAGCTTAATAGTATTTCAGGTTGTGACGGCTATGAAGATGGCAGTGATTATAGAATCCCTTATGTGAAAGAAAGTTGTCAAATTGATGTAACGTTTAAAGAGCTTATTCCGTTATCTACCCAAGCGAATATTACAGATCCTGCGCTTGCAATGTGTGTTGATAATTCAGGTGAAACAAGCTTAGAGAGTGTGATTGAATTAAATTGCCTGTGGAACAACTATGGTGAGATTACGTCTTTAGCCGGTCTAGAGGCCTTGCCTAATTTACAGATTCTTGAACTCTCAGACTTAAACTTGGGTCCCCATCTTGATTTATCTGCTTTTGAGCAATTAACAGAGTTTTCTAATGGTTATAACTATGGTTCTGAGCAGCAAACAAAAATAGAATCTATTCAATTTTACGACTCTAGTCTAATTACTCGCCTAGAGTTGAGTGGACAAAATCTTTCAGATATTGACTTATCTGCATATACCTCACTGCAGTATTTAACTTTGCATGATATGCCATTGACTCAGATTGATTTATCTAATCAAACACAATTAGTGCATTTAGACTTACAAGGCATAGAGTTAAATCAGCTAGACCTAATCTTTAACACTCAGTTAGAGTACTTAGCAATTAATAGTGGTAGCTTAACTGAACTCAATATTGGGCATTTAACAGAGCTAAGAAATGCGTTTTTATGGGGGCAAACGGGGGTAACAGAGCTTGATGTCACCAATTTAACGAAATTAACTCGCCTTGATATTGGTAAAATGGGGGTTTCAGTGCTTAACCTAACAAATCTCGTTAATTTAGAAAGCCTTAGCATTTCGTATACCTCAATAAATAATCTAGATTTTTCAGCTTTACAAAGCTTGACTTCATTAAGTATCGAAGGTATTGAGCAATCACTTGTGCCATGGTCACAGGTCTATCACATATCAAGTTTAACGATAGGTGGAGCTAATTATACAAGTTTTGATTTTTCGTCTTTTACTAATTTATCAAGACTAGGAATATATCAATCAGGTATTAGTGACTTATCGTCAATTGCTAATCCTGAGCTAATTTTATCACTGGATTTGTTTGGTAATTATCAGCTTGAACAGCTAAATATAAGTGAGATGACGTCTTTATACTGGCTGCAGGTGAATAACTCTCCAATTACGACTCTAGATTTTAGTAATAATAGCAATTTAACAGACGTCTATTCTAGACAGAATGCATTAGAGACTATTAGTGGAATAGAAGCTATTGCTGATAAATCAGCAAGGTTGGACTTTGATTATAATCCGCTAAGCAGTGGTACTGTTAGTTATTTAGATGATTTACGTGATAACCAAGGTTATTACAATATTTCGTATTCAGTAAACTACAGTGTTACTGTGAACGTTACTGGCAACGGTAGTGTTAGTGAATCTAACTTTCTATAATCAGATGGTGAAAGCCGCGGGATAAATTTATACCACTGATAGTGGTTATGAAGTTGTAAGCGTAACAGGCTGTGATGGTACTTGGGACTCAACTGACTATTATGAGGTAGGTCCAATCACAGAGTCGTGCGAAGTAAATGTTGAGTTTGTAGAAACAACACCTTAAGTTTATTGAATACTTTTTGTAGTTGATAAAACGACCACGCCACGTGGTCGTTTTTATTTTTAAATTAAAAATTCAATAAAACCCACATTTGGATCTTAATTTTATACTTTTAAACTCCTTTTATTAAATAAAGACGCAAAAAATCCTCTCTACTTGCATTAAAATCCCCTTCAATATTTATGAGTTAGTCTCTTATTTTTTAGGTGATATTTTATGACAGCATTAAACAACCAGAACCTATTACAACTTCGCTTTGTAAACCAAGCTCATATTGAGGCTGTTAAGCCATCGTTTGCTAATCTTCCGGCTAACCCGTATGCCGACGGTGCGTTTCGTAAACGCCGCTATTCAGTAATTAAAGTGCAAAATGATGAACTTGTTTTACAAGCCACAAAAGCATTTGTACAAGATGATTCAATCAATACTTTCCAAGGTAATGTTGAGCGCACTTACGAAAATTTAGAGCCGAGTTTATTGGCAAGCGAAGGGATGAAAAGTATCGTCAATGAGTTTCGTGCCATTACCGGTATTAGCGAACAGCGTGATATTGAAATTCATCAATTTCGTATGCTTGCTATTGAAAGTGATACGCCGCCTGCGCCAGAAGGTATTCATCAAGATGGCTTTGATCACGTTTGTATTTGTGGTGTATCTCACGAAAACTTAGAAGGTGGTGAGTTGTTGGTGTATGAAAATAAGCAAGCTGAGCCTTGTTTTAAAATGGAAATTAAAGACGGTATGTTTGCATTAATCAACGACCGTGAAGTATGGCACAACGCCACGCCGATGAATAAGATTGATGCAAGTAAAGACGGTTACCTAGATTGTTTCGTACTAACGGCTTAAGGAATGATAATGAATTTAACTAAACTTCGTCGTCAGTTTCCGGCACTTATGCAACAAGTTGCGGGTAAATCGCCAATATTTTTAGATGGCCCGGGTGGTTCGCAAGTACCACAATCAGTGCTTAGTGCAATGTCAGCTTACTTAGGTTATTACAACTCTAACTTAGGCGGCGCGTTTTTTTCAAGCGATAAAACCGTTGAGTTAATGGCCAATGCGCGTCAAGCAGCTGCTGATTTACTTAATTCCCCATCGCGCGATCAAATTGTATTCGGTGCGAATATGACTAGCCTTACTTTTAGCTTTAGCCGTGCGATTTCTCGTGATTGGCAAGCGGGTGATGAGATTATCGTGACTAATGCAGATCACTTCTCAAATGTATCCTCTTGGCAGCAGGCTGCAGAAGATAAAGGCGCAAAGGTTAATACTGTATTGATTAACGAAGCTGATTGCAGCTTAGATTTAGCGCATTTTACAAGCTTACTGAGTACTAAAACCAAATTAGTAGCCGTTACTTATGCATCAAACACTACCGGCTCTATAAACGACATTAAACGCATTGTTGAAATGGCTCATAGCGTAGGTGCTTTGGTGTATGTGGATGCTGTGCATTATGCGCCACATGAGCTGATTGATGTTCAAGCACTTGATTGTGATTTTTTGGCCTGCTCTGCGTATAAGTTTTTCGGCCCACATTTAGGTATGGTCTACGGTAAGCGTGAGCACCTTGAAGAGTTTCGACCATACAAAGTCGAGCCTGCCAAAGATGTTATTCCTGGGCGCTGGGAAACCGGCACGCAAAGCTTTGAAGCACTCGCAGGTTTAATTGCTGCTGTTGACTACATTGCAGATATTAGTGAGCTTGATGGTAGCTATTCACGCCGCGATAAATTAGCTTCTGCTTTTGCAAAAACTAAACAGCATGAAATGGCGTTAAGTGAGTACTTCCTTACTCGACTAGTTAACTATCCTAAGATCAAACTATTTGGTATTGATGATTTAGATCGTTTAGCTGAACGTACCCCAACTTTTGCTTTAACCTTTGCAGGGCTTGAGCCACGTCAGGTGTCTGAGTTTTTAGGTAAGCAACATATATGTGTGTGGGATGGTAACTTCTACGCTCAGGGCTTATGCAAGCAATTGGGTGTATTGGATACTGGCGGCGTTGTACGCATTGGTTGCATGCATTACAACACCATCGAAGAGCTAGATAAGTTATTTGATTTGTTTGATGAACTGATTTAAAGCTATAAGTCATAAGCTGTAAGTTTTAAGCGACCAGAGCGCTTGGTAAGCCTTGACATAAAATCTGAATTGAGTAGATTTTTGGCTTACCGCTTACCGCTTACCGCTTACCGCTTA
>NZ_JACJEW010000035.1:0-53839 GCF_014164315.1 Pseudoalteromonas sp. SG44-1 | reverse complement strand
TCTAGGTTCTAGGTTCTAGGTTCTAGGTTCTAGGTTCTAGCGAAGTTTATGATAACTATTTAGTTAACACAAACGTTTAGCTATTTTTTGGCGTAACTTTAATTAAGCTGCTGGCGGCGATGGCAAATAAGCAATAACCGGTAAAGTACCAAAAACCTGTACCAAATTCGGCATGCATGTTGATCAATTCCCCCATCTGGCCATCGGCGTTACCAGCAAGGTAAGCCACAATCAAAGCAATGACAAAAACATCTACCATGCTCCATTTACTCAAGCCTTGTATAACTTGACCGAGTATATGCTTTAATTTGTTCATCGGTATTAAACAATAAACTAATTGCATCAACAGTTTTAAAGCTGGCACCACAATTGAAAACAATGCTACCAATGCTGCGACTAGGTAATTTTTATTATTGGCAAGTTCGTTAACCGTGCCCCAAATGCTCCGTGTTTTTTTATAAGCACTAATTTCACCTTCGAGTTTATCAAGGCCCAACATGCTCGACGCCATCATTAACATATTGCGGGTATGACGGTCACCTTCATCAGCAATCATAGCAATGCCTGTTTTGGCGAGCTTTGATTTATCAATTTTCCCCTCAAGGGTTAGCACAGGCTGAGTAACGCCAGGTAATAACAACGCCAGAGCAATTAAAATAGTCGTGATCGGCAGTAATAAACGCATAGTCGTCTTTTAAAGTATATTGATAATGGCGCATCATACTCAAGGTATTAAGTATCTTCAATAATTGAGGCTAAAACCTCATCGCCGTATTGCCGTGCTACGAGCATGGCATTATAAATAACATCGATGGGAGAAGCTGGCCGAATGGTTTCTAACAATTTAACTGCTAATGGCCAATTATCTTCCTCTACCGCGCGAGCTAACTGCAAAGTAGCACCTAACATACCGTTAAAGTTAAGCAGTGCACTCGATAAATCATCGCCTAAACAAAACTCTTTTGCGATAACATCCAGTTCCATATTTAAAATAGCATCGAGCACTGACATCAAGCCAACTAAGTAACCACGCTGAGACATTTCCTTACCGCCAGGCTCTAGCATTAACTGCATGAAATGCGCACGAGTTAACCCCAACTTAGTTAGTTCACTAGGTTTATCAACCCCTAGTTCACTAAGGGCCAACACTCTTACAAATTGACGAATTGCATCTTCACCTAAATAAATAACCGCTTGTGAAATAGAGGTGATCACTAAATTTTGGTTACCAGAGCGTGCATTCACTAATTTAAGAATACGAGCAGTTAAACCGACGTCTTTAGCTACCCGCTGGTGGACTTCATCAAAATCGAGATCTGGGCGCGACGTACAGCGCAGCAAATCAAAAACAGCAAATTTAGATGGCTCAACATTATGGTAGCTGAGCATTTCTGGACGCGCGAAAAAGAAGCCTTGAAAGTAATCGCAGCCGGCACTTTTTAGCAACATAAATTGTTCGTGCGTTTCAATTCGTTCAACTATGATTTTTACATCAGGAAAACGGCGTTTAAGCTTTTTTAACAGCATATTGGTTTTAATGATGGGCTCTTCAACTTCAAGCTTTATATAATCAACTAAATGTAATAATGGCTCCCATTTTTCATCTCCATCATAATCATCGAGAGCAAAAGTATAGCCATCTTTTTTTAGAGCCGTAACTCGACTGGTCACTTTATCAATGTTGTCGGCTCGTTCAACGATTTCTATTACTGCGCTATCTGGTTGCAATAATTTAGGGAAATCATCTAACAGGGCATCTGAAGATAGGTTTATAAAAGCGCGTTGGTTCGCAGTAAGTTTATTTATACCAATAAGCATTAAAGCGTTAAAAAACAGCCGCCCAGTAGCCTGACCATCTGTTGTGCCAATAGGGAATGCGTTATTTATCGAATCTCGATACAGTAATTCGTATGCATAAATGCCTGTTTCAGCATCAAAAATAGGCTGCCTGGCAATGTATTGTGTAACAAGTTTTGGCACCTCGGCGGTTATCTGCGTATTAAGCATATTATTTCCAGCTAATAACTATAGTGACTCTTGCCAGCTAAATTGTTGTTATTTTATGTACTCAGTATAGTAAGGTTTTTGCGCCTTGCCTAAACTTGTAAGTAATAATGCTCCTTTTATTGAATGTCTGCAAACCATCTGTAAAGTCAAAGTTTTCACTATACCCACACTAAAATAATGGATAAGTTCTAATTTGACTGATGATTGAGTATAATAAGGGCTTACTTTTCTGTTAACCCCCAAAAGAGCCTTGATATGAGCATTGAACAAGCCTTAGTTGAACGCAGTAATAACCAATGTGAGCTATGTACTGCAACTGAAAACCTTTCTGTATACGAAGTGCCACCTGTCACTGAAGCTCATTCAGATAAATGTATTTATACTTGCCAAACGTGTAAAGACCAAGTTGAAGGCACCACTGATATTACCCCTACGCATTGGCATTGTTTAAACGATAGCATGTGGAGCCAAACACCTGCGGTACAAGTGGTGGCGTACCGTATGCTAACCCGTTTAGCTGCTGATAATGGCTGGGCACAAGATGCGCTAGACATGATCTATCTTGAAGAAGATACGTTAGCATGGGCTAAAAAAGTACTTGCTGAAAATGATGATATTAAACATGTTGATAGCAACGGCGTGGTACTGCAAGCCGGCGATACAGTCACTCTTATTAAAGATTTAGATGTTAAGGGCAGTAGCTTAACGGCTAAACGTGGTACTGCTGTGCGTAATATCGGCTTAACCAGCAACCCTGAACATATTGAAGGACGTGTTGACGGTCAGCGCATTGTTATTTTGACCAAGTTTGTGAAGAAGTAAATATCTCTGTGCCTACAAAAAGGTGCATTTATGCGCCTTTTTTTGTTCCTAAATATAATTAAGCTATGATTAAGTAATAGCGCTGTAAACTACCCATAGATTAAAAATCAACCGATTCATTTATTTCAAGGAATAAACCATGCTATCGAACAAACCTTATTCAGTTTTAAAATCGATTGCCAGCATTAGTTTATTGGCCAGCAGTGCAATGGTACTTAACGGGTGCAAGAGCCTACCTGATCCACAAACTAAACAAACCACTGAAGATGCAGCCATGGCCACTTTAACAACTCAAGTTAGCTACCTTGATCGCAGCATGTTAGGTCCTGGATCACAACTCACAGTGACTTTAGCTGATGTGTCAAAGATGGATACTGAAGCAGAAATAATTAGTCAACAAACTATTGATATCAATGGCGCACCACCTTATACGGTAGAGCTTAGCTACGACGCGAGCAAAATGGATCAACGTCATCGCTATAGCGTAATTGCACGTATCACTAATCAAGATCAGTTATTGTACGTTAGTACTACACATAACAATCCATTTGAGCAATCACAACAAGCACCTTATGAAGTAGTCGTGTCTAAAGTTGCGCCGCAAAAGCCTAATGTCGATTTAGTAAATACGTATTTTAAAGCTGTTACTATAAATGGCGTGCAAGTCACTGTTGAAACAAAAGAACCCTTTATTCAATTTAGTAAAGATAACAAAAGCCATGGCTTTTTAGGCTGCAATAATTTTGCTGGTAGTTATCAAGTAGATCAACAAGCACTGACATTCAGCCCGCAAGCTAGTACTAGAAAAATGTGCTCTCAAGGTATGGAACAAGAAACTGCAATGTCTGGCGTACTAGAAAATACTGCGACGTGGAATATTAATGGTGAATCACTCACCTTAAAAGATAAGCAAGGTAAAGTACTGGCAACCTTTAAAGCCGTGTATTTTAATTAACTCTAATCACTCTCTGTAATTAAACGCCCAGTGAACTGGGCGTTTCAATGTTTATTCGGCAACTAATTGCTCGCTGCGATAAAAGCCTGATGAATCGCTTAATAAGGTAACTAGTTCAGGTAATACCTTATCCATAGTTTGTTTTAACTTCCACGGTGGATTAATTACTATCATCCCCGATGCAGTCATGCCATGCACGTCAGTATCGGCTTCAGTCGCTAATTCAAATAACTGAATATTACGCATACCTGAAGCAATCAATCCCTCTTCCATACGCTCAATTCTTTCTCTGTCGACCACCGGATACCAAATCATGTAAGTACCAGTAGCAAAGCGTTGATAAGCCTTCGTTAATGTTTTTACCACAGTGTCGTAATCGTCTTTAATTTCATAAGGTGGATCAATGAGTACACATGCTCTGCGCGAAGCGGGGGGTAATAACCCCACTAGACCCGTAAAGCCATCCTCGCCGCGGACACGAATTGAGCGCTTACCGCTCATGTTTTCTTGTAGTAATGCCAAATCTCGCGGATGTAGCTCAAAAAACCAACCTTTGTCTTGGCGACGCAAGAAATGCTCAGCAATTTTCGGCGAGCCCGGATAAAAAGCTAATTGTTCTGTGTCATTAAATGATTTAATTAAATCAATATAATCATTTAGTTCCTGATGCTCACTGCGATGTTGATAAAGCTTAGCAATGCCATTTAGGTATTCTTGCGTTTTTTGTGCATCAGCACTGGCTAATTCAAAAAAGCCAGCTCCTGAGTGAGTATCGATATAGTCCAATGGCTTATCTTTGAGCGTCTGGTAACTTAATACCTGAGCTAATACCAAATGTTTAACGACATCGGCTGGGTTTCCAGCATGAAATGAGTGTCTGTAACTGAGCATAATATAATTTCGCTTAAATAAACTCATTGAAGTTAGTTATATTCTACAACATAAAACGCCAAGGGTCATAAATTGCTGGCCATTAAGTGAACCACTTATGAACAAATTAGTCGCTAGCCTGAACAGCTTATTAACATTAAATAAAAATCAGCCAAAACACACGTAAATGCTGGCATATAAAGCAACTTTGCTTTACATTTGCATGACAATAATCACAGTTTTATGAGCGCCTTTATGAATAACGATACCCTTTCTCAACTAGAACAATTGATCGACCAATTAATTAGCCAAAATTCACAGCTACAAACTCAGGTTAGCGAGCTTAAAGATAAAAATAGTAAGCTAATCGATGAAAATGAAATTCTTCAACTTGAAGTACTTGAAAGTGAAGAAAAACAAAAAGACACCAGCACAACTTTAACGGGTTTACTTGAGAAGCTACAAAGCGCCCAACAGGCTAACTAATGTCTGAGCTGCAAAACCAGCGAGTCACAGTTGAGTTGCTTGGTAAAGAGCAGCAATTTGCTTGCCCAGCTGGGCAAGAGGATGCACTCATTGCATCAGCCAAATACTTAAATGATTTGGTTGATCAAATGAAGCAGCGCTCAACAGTGCGCAATGATCAAAAAGCCTTATTAATGGCAGCCTTGAATATTAGCCATGAGTTACTCGAAGCAAAAACACAGCAAAGCGTTACCCAACAGCAGCAGGATCAACTCATCGATAAGCTCAGTGCTTACTTAGGGCAATCGTCAGCCGAATAAAAAAAAGCGCACTCGCGCTTTTTTTATTATCTCGTGGATTCCAGTATCAATTAAAAACAAAATCAGCTAACTTGCCTATTTTATTTTCTCTATTTTGGCAATACTGTTATGACTCACCCTTTTTATATCCCCACTCAGTTAACTGCACTTTTATTGCTAAGCTTTAGTCTTGTTGCACCCCGCTCTGCTGTTGCAGCAACACAGTGGCAAACAATCTCCCCTAACGTACAATTTTTAGAGCAGCAACGAGCCCTACGCTTTTATGACTCAAACCAAGTGCTCATTGAAGGTGATAAATGCGCGCTAATGTTTGATGCCAGTGGCGACTTTGCCGCTGTTGAAGCAACCGTTAAGCAACTAAAAAGCACCTTAAAAACCCCCTTGTGTTACTTAGTTGCTAGTCACTTCCACGACGACCATTTACTGGGCATGGCTATTTTGCAGCATCATTTCCCCGATGCTCAATTAATTGTCCATCAACAGCTTGCTACTGAATTTAGTCAACTCCAACAAACCTATACTAATAAACTTGATAGTTATGAAAAAAGTATCGAATTGAGTTTACAGCGTTTAGCCCAGCAGCCCGAAGCGCAACAACAGCACTGGCAAAACAAACTCAACTTAGCTAAGCAGCGATTATTACGATGGCGCCAGTATCAACTACAACCACCACAAACTTACGTTGTTGATAGCTTAACCATTGAACTTGGCAACTACCCAGTCACGATTAACGCACACCAAGCCCATACTAATGGTGATTTAACTCTCAGCGCCGAAAATCATCGCATTTTAGTCGGTGCTGATGTGGTTGATTGGCTACCTTATCCCGGCCATGGTAATTTTAATAACTGGTTGCAAATACTCACACAACTTCACTCAGATCAGCGCATCAAGATAATCCTGCCTGGCCACGGAAGCGTACTAAAACGAGACGATTTACAGCAACCATTAAACTTTTTGCACGCGATACAACAGCATGTAACAAACTATCCAGAGCAAGATTTAGTGCAATTACAGCAAAGCTTTAATCAGCAGTTTGCGAAAGACTACCAAGTTGATGAGATAGCACGAAAAGCTTACCCGCTGTTTCTAGAGGCTGGACTTAAACGAGTTAAACAGTCAAAATAGCGCTCGCACGTGGATGTGCTAGACTTTTAAAAGGATATTAATTTAGTGATGTTTATGCGCAGTTACCTCTTAGCCCTGTTTGTGACTTTAATTTTACTATCCGGTTGCCAAACAACTGAGCCATATTCAGCGCCAAGTGATACTGTGCAAGCTCCGGTTATTTTTAATCACGTTAAACCGTCATCAAATAGCTCAGCACAGCCCACAGATACCAAGCATAAAAAACAAAAAATAACATTAACAGCTCCAGCGCAACAAGCCGCTACATCACCTCAAGCGCACACTCGCAATAAAGATTTATGGCGACATATAGCCGACAACTTAACCATTCAAATTTACCTAAACAAAGCACTAAATAAACGGATTACCTGGTATACCAAGCAACCAAAATACTTACAGGTTGTCAGTGCCCGGGCTGCGCCTTATCTTTATCATATTGTTAGTAAAATAGAGCAACGTAAGTTACCCATGGAATTAGCTTTATTGCCTTTTGTAGAAAGTGACTTTCGCCCGACTATTAGCTCCTCAGAACAAGCTGTTGGGGTATGGCAATTAGTCGGTGCGACGGCTCATCACTTCGGCATAAAATCAGATCAATGGTATGACGGGCGCAAAGATGTTCTCGCTTCAACAGATGCCGCTTTGGCCTATTTAGAGTATTTACATAAGCGCTTTGATGGCGACTGGCTACATGCATTAGCGGCTTATAATAGTGGCGAAGGACGTGTAAAGCGCGCCATCGCAGAAAATAAAAAGCGCGGCAAAAGCACTGATTACTGGTCGTTGAAATTACCCAAAGAAACCTCTGAATACGTGCCAAAGCTAATGGCATTAAGCTACTTAATACAAAACCCTCAGCGCGGATTATACCGCCCTAAACTTGCCAACAAAGCCCTTACAACTGAGCTTAACGTTGGCCAGCAATTTGATTTTTCGGTGATCGCCAATTTATCTGGTATTGGTCGCAGCCAACTACACAAACTCAACCCTGGCTATTTAAAAAACCAAAGCTCACCTAATGGTCCTCATACTTTATTACTACCACTGCAACAGCAAAGCTTATTAAGCAGCCAGTTCTTTAAAAATAATTTCACTGGCGAATATACAGTGAAAAAAAATGATACTTTGTACTCGATTGCTCGTCGTTTTGGATTATCAGTTAACAAACTAAAAGCGATGAATAACAAAACCTCTAATTTAATTGGTATTGGTGAAGCACTGATGGTTGGCCAACCTCGCACCATGCCAGACTCGTTAACTATCAATTATAAAATCAGTCCTTACCTTGAACAAACTGAAATAGCGATCCCCACTATCGCAATCCAATACCAGGTAAAGCCTGGTGATACTATCTGGGGAATCAGCCAACTTTATGATGTGCCGCATAGTGATTTAGCCCGGTGGAATAAACTTAGTGCCTCGAGTATTTTAACGCCTGGCACGCAGCTGGTGCTACATTTGCCGCAAGCAACAAAGGCCGTGTCACAATTGCATGACGAAGGTTTACTTTCAGAGCTTGCAAGAACCTTAAAGCAACCACACTAACCGAACCAGTAGTTTATAATCCGGCTTATTTAGCGTAAAATTAGCTTTTCATTACAGTTAAATTAAAGAGATCGGCATGCAAATTAGCAAAAACTCGGCAGTTGAATTTCACTACACATTAAGTGAAGCGGGCGAGCAACTAGAAACAAGTACTGGCAGTGAGCCGCTAACCTATATTCATGGTTTGGAAGGTATGCTTCCTGGTCTTGAAACAGCTCTTGAAGGCAAGGCTGCTGGCGATAGCTTCAGCGTGACACTTACACCGAGTGAATCTTACGGTGAACGTGTTGATGATCTTATTCAACGCATTCCTCTTAAACACCTTCAAGGTGACACTAAAGTATGGAAGCCAGGTATGACAGCAATGGTTAGCTCTAATCAAGGCCGTCATCAAGTGACGATCGTGAAAGTAGGTCGTTTCAATGCTGATTGTGATTTAAACCACCCATTTGCAGGCAAAACTCTAACGTTTGATGTACAAGTACTTAGCGTACGTGAAGCAACCAGCGAAGAAGTATCACACGGCCATGTCCATAGCGAAGGCGGTTGTGGTCACAACCACTAAGGAAATTCCATGTCAAAGGTTGCTATCGTTACAGGCGGCAGTAAAGGTATAGGTCTTGCTGTTGTTAAGCGTTTTCTAAATAATGGTTACCAAGTACATAACCTTGATCTAGAACCTGCAGATTTAGGCACTTGGCACCACTGCGATGTGAGTGATGTTAGCGCAGTAAAAACGGTTATTGCAAAGATTGCCAGTAATGGCAAATGTATAGATGTGTTGGTATCGAATGCCGGCCGTCATCTAAGCGCGACAATTGAAGACACTGACGAAGCAACCTTCGATAGCTTGTTTGCACTTAATGTAAAAGGTGCCTACGCGGCAATTCAAAGCGTGTTACCAAGCATGAAAGCGCAACAAAATGGGGTGATTATTTTAATTGCCTCAGATCAAGCCATCATAGCTAAAAACAACTCGTTTGCGTATAACCTGACCAAACATGCGTTAGCCTCAATGGCAAAAACCACCGCATTAGATTATGCCCAGTTTAATATTCGCACCAATGCAGTGTGCCCAGGCACCATAGAAACACCGCTTTTTCATAATGCTATCGACGCATATTGTGCTCGTAGTGGCGCCGATAAAGCCACTATAGTTGCCGAAGAAGGCGCATTACAGCCACTCGGACGATTAGGCCAAGCTGATGAAGTCGCAGCATTAGTTACGTTTTTAGCCAGTGATGATGCCAGCTTTATTACCGGCAGTTTGCAAACTATTGATGGTGGTTATACCGCGCAATGAGTGAACGCATTATTGACCCTCACGTACACTTTTTTAATTTAGTCCAAGGGCAATATGATTGGCTACAAGGTAACAATCCTGTGCCTTGGCCAAATTTAGATACGATTAAAGCGCCCATAAGTGTTAACCAATTACAGCATATAAGTCAGTTTGAAATTGCTGGCCTAGTACACATTGAAGCAGGCTTTGATAACCAGCACCCCATCAATGAACTGCACTGGCTAGCTGAGCACTTAAGTGGCCACAATTATAAAGCTATCAGCTTTGCCAATATTAATAGTCATCCCGACGATTTTAATAATGCAATTACCGCTTTATCACACCCAAGCTTAGTGGGCATTAGAGATATCACCGAAGGCGCTGATGCCATGCGCTTAAGCCATGCTACATGCCATGATAACTTAGCGCTATTAGCCAGTAAGCAGCTGATATTTGAAGCTCAATTTGAAGTTGAAAAGCTTACGATTACCCAACAGCTAATCAACTACTGCCAACAACTTCCGCATTTACAATTAATAATAAACCATGCGGGTTTACCCAATAATCTGTCAATTTGGCAGCAGGGGATCAGCCAATTAGCGCAACTACCTAACTGCTGGATTAAATTTTCAGGCTTTGAGCTACTCACCGCGCAGCTGCAAACTCAGCAACAGCAGTGTTTTAACTTTATCCTGCAACACTTTGGTCAGCACCGCGTTATGTTTGCTAGTAATTTCCCTGTGTGTCAAATCAACGCGAGTTATCAACAGCGTTGGTCAAACCATTTTGAGCTGTGTAATACTCATAGTGTATGGCAACAACTTAGCTACAAAAATGCGCAGCACTGCTACCAAGTTTAATTAAAAACCGCTATATTGGGTTTATATTGTATAAAAAATAGATCATCACTATGGCTGTTTCCTCTATTCAAAAGCTCACTATTGGGCTTTTCAATGTTTCTTTTCTAGCGCTTCTTTCTGGCTGTGGTGGCGGTAGTACAATGACCGACAACAACAATAACAGCAATGGTGATGGCGACACTGGTAACAGTATCAATTGGACAAAAGGTGTATTTCAACCCTCAAGTAATTTTTATCAACAATGCCAAGCATTAAACGAAAAGCACTGGCTGCGCTCATGGAGCAATGAAACCTACCTTTGGTATGACGAAATTATCGATCGTGATCCAGCGCTGAACCCTGCTGTAAATGAATATTTTAAATTACTAAAAACCGAGCAAATTACCGAGTCAGGCGCAAACAAAGACAACTTTCACTCTAGCCTGCCAACTGCACAATGGGAAGCCCAAAGCCAATCAGGAGTGACTTTTGGTTATGGTTTTAAAGTTAAATTAATCAGCTCTACAGCACCACGTCAAGGTGTGATCAGCTATACAGAGCCCAACTCACCTGCAAGTGCGCAAAATATTGCCCGCGGCTTTGAGATTTTAGAAATCGATGGTGTTGATTTTATCAATGCCAGCACGCAAGCAGAGGTCGATATCCTCAACGCGGGTTTATATCCAACTCAAACCGGTAAAAACACTACCTTCGTATTCAAAGATATTAATACCGATGAAACCCGCGAAGTTATTTTAAACTCACAAACGATTACTTCTAGGCCAGTCACAAACGTGAAGACTTTAGCTGATGGCACTGTTGGTTACTTTCAATTTAATAGCCACAATGCAATTGCTGAAAAACCGCTTTATGATGCCTTTAATAATCTCAAAGCAAGTAATGTCACTGATCTGATTATTGATATTCGTTATAATGGCGGTGGTTTTTTACAAATGGCCAGTCAAGTTGCTTATATGATCGCAGGCCCCGCGAACACCAACGGTAAAGTTTTCGAAAAAACCATTTTTAACGATCAACACCCAACCTTTAACCCTGTTACTGGGCAGCGTTTGGAGCCTGTGATGTTCACCGATGAATTTGTTGGCTTTGCCGAGAACCCGGCATTAATACCAGGTACACCATTACCAAGCCTTAACTTAAAACGCGTTTATTTACTAACCACTAGTAGCACTTGCTCTGCCAGCGAAGCGATAATAAATGGCTTACGCGGTGCAGATATTGAGGTAATTCAAATTGGCTCTGGTACCTGCGGTAAACCATACGGTTTTTATCCCACCGATAACTGCGATACAACTTACTTTAGTATTCAATTTACCGGCGAAAACAATAAAGATTTTGGTGAATATTCAGATGGTTTTGCGCCGCAAAATACCACTGACAATGCCCGCTTACCAGTACGCATAGCCGGTTGCGCCGTTGCTGATGACTTTAGCCACCAGTTAGGCGATCCTGAAGAAGCGGTACTAAAAGCCGCGTTGGGTTATCGTGATAATGGTCGTTGTCCAGCAGCCAGTTCAATAGCCAGTAAGCAAGGTTTTGCACCTGCACGCTTTGGCGATACCCCTGCAGTATCAGATACACGGGCTGGATCTCTTGCTGAGCAAAATAAAATACTGCCTTCGCATTAAGCGTTAGCATTAAACTCAAGGCAGAATTGTTATGCTAAAAGAATGTTCATTATCAATACTAACCGCGCTCTTGATCAGCGGCTGCTCTGTGCAAAGCAGTGAACCAACACCAAAATTACAGCATGCATTACTAACAGAGCCACAAGGGGAACTGATTGCTCAAGGAATTGCTCGCCTAATGCGCTCAGAGAAGATTGCAGTAGCTAATGATGTGTTTATGAAGCGCAGCTTGATGGTCGTTGATAACGTCACTAAAACCGACGAGCTTGGCAACCCTATTATGGGTAAACAGCTAAACATGCCAGACCGTTTTGAATTACTGATAAAAAACAACCTATGCTTTGTACGTCATCTCGATAGCAAAGCCACCGAGCCGCTACCGGATGTACAATGCAAGGTGAATGATATCTAGGTGCTAGGTGCTAGGAAAATTTTAACGTTTTGAATTAGTAAGAAATAGTTTTAAATTTGCAAAAGCCAAAGTAGATAAACTTAATGAATAGCGAGCTGAAATTAGCTCGCTATTCATAGCTCGTAGCCTATGATTTTATTTGATCTCAACACGCTGAGAGCGCATCACGATTTCGTCGTTAAGTTCAATACCAATACCCGGCTCTTCAGACACTTCAAAGAAACCATTTTTAGGCTGTGGATCTTGCAAGCATAACTCACGGTTCCACTTTTTAATTGCATAAGTGTGATGCTCATGAATTAAGAAATTTGGAATAGCCGTTTCTAAATGTAATGATGCTGCGGTTGCAACGGGGCCGCCACAGACGTGAGCCTGAATACGCACATCAAAAATATCAGCGTAATCACACACTTTTTTAGTTTCAGTAAAACCACCACATAAACCGATATCTGGCTGTAATACATTAATACTTTGATCTTCTAAGTAAGGGCGCACACCCCAACGATTATATAAACGCTCGCCACCGGCAATTGGCACTGATACTTTATCTGCCACTTTGGCATGTAACGAATGATTTAAGTAGTTAACTGGTTCTTCATAAAACATACAGTCAAATTCTTTAGCGATTTCACCGATTTGAATAGCAGAGGTAACACCCGGTAAACTGTGGCATTCAAAAATGATATCCACTTCATCACCAACAGCTTCACGAATTGCCTGCATACGGGCGCGATATAGCTTCATTTCAGCACGTGAAATAATGTTAGTGCGGTCGTAATAAGTATTGCCGTCTTTATCATATTGGATCGGATCAACTTTAACGGCATCGTAGCCTTCAGCCACTGCTTTTAACGCCGCTTCTGCGTATTCTTGTGGATGTACCAGAGCTTTAAACTCAGTGTCCCAATCAAACTGTAATTGCGAAGCATAAGTACGCAGCTTGTCGTTAACTTTACCGCCTAACAACTGATACACAGGTAAACCTAATGCTTTACCCTTAATGTCCCATAAAGCGGTGTCTATCGCGCTCATTGCTGCATAGACTACTGGGCCCCCACCTAAACCCCAAAAGCTTTCACGCAGCATACGCGACCATAACTTTTCGGTTTGAAATGGGTCATGACCAATTAAGAAAGCATCAGCCATTTCTTTGATCATAGCAGCGGCAGCACTGTGTCCTAAATCATAAGCAAGGCCAGCTTCGCCAACCCCGCTAATACCTTCGTCAGTATGAATACGGACAAATACAGGAGTCCAAGCAGGTCTGTCTGGACAGTGGATATCAAAAACTTCAACGCGATTAACTTTCATGACAATTCCTTATTAACCAAGGCTTAGGTTATTTTGCAAAACTAGGATCAAGACGATGGGCCTTACGTAACATCGCAGGCCAAGCTAATTGCCCACCGGTACTTCCGCTGTGCACTACATTCGCTTGATTATAAATATTATCGATTATGGCTTGAGGTACTGGTGTAACAGCTTGGCCACTGGCTTGTAAAGCCAGCTGTATTTCACAAGCACGCTGTAAATCATAAAAACGCATAAATGCATCACCCACCGTTGGCCCCACAGTTAAACCACCATGGTTTACTAACAACATATGATTAGTATTAGCGAGATCATCTTGTAAACGTTTTTTCTCATCGCTATTAACTGCTAAGCCTTCATAGCCGTGATAAGACAATGACGGCAGTGAAAACATTGAATACTGACTAAGTGGCAGCAGACCATTTTGCTGCGTGGCAACGGCAATCGTTTCTTTAGTATGTAAGTGAATAACACAATGAGCGTCATCACGCACTTCGTGAATCGCGCTGTGAATCGTAAAACCAGCAGGGTTGATTGCAAATGGCGTGTCATCCAAAATATTTCCGGCCAAGTCCACTTTGACTAGGTTAGAAGCTGTTACTTCATCAAATGTGAGGCCAAACGCATTCACTAAATAATGGTCAGTCCCCGGCAAACGCGCCGATAAATGTGTGTAAATCAAATCACCCCAACGAAAATGCTCAACCAACCGATAACAGGCGGCTAAATCAACTCGTAACTGCCATTCTTGTGCAGAGACTTTATTTTTTAAATCAAGTTGTGGTAATTCAAACATTATGGGGCCTTATTTAAACGCGTTAAAAACAAAACACGAAATAGATGGATAGAAGTCTAAAGTAGTGTGCGTGGATGATCAATATTTAAAACAAAACAGCCACACCAAATTGGTGTGGCTGTTTTCGGTGAGCCCATTGATAACTCACACTCAGCAAAAATTATTTTACGTTTGCTAAGTAATCGGCAATAGCGACCATTTCTTCTTCAGTAACAGTCGCAACCATCGCTTTCATCGCTGCAGTCATGCCATTATTGCGCGCACCTGATTTAATGTCTTTCATTTGCGCCACTAAGTAGTCTTTATTCTGACCATTTAGTTTAGGATACATTGCCATGATCGGTGCCTTACCTTCAGGGCCATGACATGTTTGGCACATTTTTGCTGTATAAAGCGCAGCACCATCGGCAGCCATGCTGTTAAATGACATACTAGCAACCATAGAGAGGCTTGCACCTAAGAGTAATTTTGTTATCTTGCTCATTGTATTTTCTCTTCTTTTTGACGGTTTATAAAAATTGTTAGCTTAATTGTAGACCATAATAACGGATCTTTGTACATTACATATGTACGTAATTTATACACCAAGTAGATCACCAAACACGCTGTTCAAGTCATCTCTTAGGCTACCATACTAAATCATCTGGTACTTCAAAATCAGCGTATGGGTCATCAGCATCTTTGCCTTTGTCTTCTGGCTCTACATGAAACACGATGTACTTTTCATCAACTTCTGCCACTTTACGGGCTGGCTCATCTTCAAGTACAAAAAACTGCCCTTCCAACACACAAATTGCCAGTCGGCCACCTGATAAGGCTTTTTGCGTTTGTTCATTTACGTCGAGCTCTTTGACTTTATTTTCGTAAGTAAAATTGAAAGTCCGCTCACCACGTATCGAATCTTGATTATGATGTTCTAATATCTGCTTTACGCGGGCAACTTGCTCACGTTGCTTTAACTCACCTTGGCGAGCTTGATTTAATTCTTCTGCTTTTTTCTGCTGTTCTAACTTTGTTTGCTGAATATGCTTTTGCAGATCACTAGGGTTACTGGTCGCCCCTTTTTTTGGTTTTTTTTGTTGCTTACGCTTTTCACTTTTAGCAACTTTAGCTTTATGTGATGTGGTTAATCCTGCTTGTAGCAATTGGTCTTGTAATGAACCCATAGCTTTGTTCCATTAAAAACTGATATTAGCTTTATTTTATACCCAAACCACCCCAAGATGCGAGTTTCAGTTGGAATTAAAAGCGATTTAGGCAAGGCATTGATTGCAAGTAATAGTGGGTCTATTGCTAAAATCAATAACGTAGTATAAATCGCTTTTAAACCAACCCGTTGGGCGTTTCACAGGAACTTACTCTCAGCGTTGTTACTTCTTAAAAGGGACTGCCATTCTTGCAAAGTAAGGCCTTGATATTAAGCCCCTGTGAAACGCTGAATTCTGCATCTTGAGGTGGCTTGGGTATAATCACCAATTAAAACAAATCATAGTGCTGTGACCATTAATCTAGCAAAGTGTTGTGATTGAAAACCTGATTTAGCGCAATAAATACTTATTTCTAGAATAAAAGTAACCACTTAAAGAACGCGTTGAGGTTGAATTTAATATCAATCAGGTTAAGCTGTGGTTTTTGTAGTAGGGCCAATAAAATGCGTTTCGGTCATTTATTAGTTTGCTCGCTGTTTATCTTTTTCGTGCTCTATGCACCGCAGCCATTATTAAGCTTATTTGCAGAGCAATTTTCAGTTAGTCCTGCAACCGCAGGTAGCTTGATGACGGCAACTATGCTCCCTTTGGCGATTGCTCCTTTGGTATACGGCTTATTACTAGCTAAACGTAACCCTTTAACAATTCTTCGCTACGCGATGCTAGTACTAGCTGTTACCTGTGTTGCTTTTGCCTATGCCCCCAGTTTTGAGTTATTACTGTTACTACGATTTTTACAAGGTTTAACCTTGCCTGCCGCACTCACAGCAATGACCACTTACATAGGCAGCACTTATCAAGCTGATAGTTTGCAAAAGAATATGACCTTCTATATTGGCAGTACAATTGCTGGGGGTTACTTTGGCCGAGTGTTAGCGGCTATTTTTGCTGATTTATGGACTTGGCAAAGCTTCTATTTTGTTATTGCCGCAGGTTTAATTAGCTTTGCACTGAGTATTCCACGTAATCAAACAGCCATTGTTAACAGCACTCTTTCCCCATTAAATTATTTAAAACAGCTCGCGAATGCTGCGGTATTAAAATTATATGGTGCGGTGTTTTGTATGTTTTTTTGCTTTGCTGCGTTATTAAATTATTTACCGTTCATTTTACAAGACACTTTTTTAATTACTAATACCCGTGATATTGGCTTAGTTTATAGCGGTTACTTGATTGGCGCCCTCGCCTCTATTGCGACTCCTTGGTTATTAAAAAAGAGTATTTCACCGTGGCATTTATTGTCTGCTATATTTGCTTTTTACAGCACTACACTAGTATTTTTGATGAGCTCACAATTAGTGATTTTTTTACTGGCATTCACTGGTTTTTGCGGCGCGATGTTTATTATTCATTCAACCGCAGCGCCGCTGGTTAATAAAATAAGCAGTGCACCACCGAGTGTCACTAATGGTGCTTATGTGTCGTTTTATTATAGTGGCGGGGCTTTAGGCTCTTTTGTACCTGGCTTGGTATATCAACAACTTGGCCATATCGCATTTATGGCCTCGTTATTATTAGTCTGTATATGCGGATTAATTTTAGTAAGTTCGGCTTATCTAGCGGGTAAAAAAACCACTTTAGGTTGATGCCCTGTGGTGGCAAAAAAAGCGTCTAAATCGGCTTTTTTTAATAACCATGTTTGGGTGTTCTCAAATGGATGACAATGAAATAGATCACCAAACCATATGTCTTGGTCAAGCCATAAAGTGACATCATTTTGCTTATCATTCATCAAAGCAAGCATAGATACACATCCAGGTGCGACTTTTAAAAAGCGTGCTAAGCGCTCATCGGAGGCAAACCCTAAGCGTGACAAGCCTTGATATTTAGCCAGTGATTTTAAGTCTAACTGCTTGTCATGTGCGGTGATCACCAAAAAATGCTTTTTACCTTCGTTATCACGCAAAAATAAGTTTTTTAATCTTGTTCCGGGGCGTTCCACCATTAATTCATCTGCAGCAAGACTACTATGTAATGCAGGGTGTTCGATAACGTCATAATTGATATTTAAATGCGCTAACAGCGCCGCTAATTTACTTTTATCCGCTAACATTTATAAACAACGCCCCATCAAGCGTACACTTAAATCTCGCCACAATACTTCATTTATCTCATATTTATCGTTGCGACAATATTTTTTGTCATGCAGCTCTTGTTTTAATAAGTGCACGGCTTGATCTTCTAATTCTAATTTTAAGCTATTTGATTCTTCAAAATATTCTTGCTCTGCAAAGTTTTTAAATTGCTGGCGTGTCAGTGGTCGATCTAAGTTTAAATTTGCGCGACTATTGGATTTAACCGATACCACATAAGCAAAAATCTTATTACCTTGCTCATCTAATTTAGTGTGTAACTGTTTATTATTAATTTCAAAAGGCGGCTCATCACTTTGGCTAGCACAACCACAGAGTAAAACGAGTAACATCAACGCGTATTTTTTCATTATTAGTATCATTCCTGTTATCCAGTGACCGTTAGTCTACCAAAAATTCATTGTTTGCGTAAAAATTCAAAAAATATATAAATAATACTTGACCAAATTTAGAAATCTCATTAAAGTTCGTCCCGCTTGAAACGGAACCTCAAGTAGGTTACGAAATTCGTAACTTTAGGAATGTGGGGCTATAGCTCAGCTGGGAGAGCGCCTGCCTTGCACGCAGGAGGTCAGCAGTTCGATCCTGCTTAGCTCCACCACTTTCCTACTCTTCAATTTTTATCACTATGGCTCTCATGCCAAATTCAATTTTTAAATCTTTCTCATTTTAATCAAAAAACTGTTTATTTTATGTTAGTTATTTTTTAGCTATCAGTTGTGCGCTGCATGGTATTTACGATCAAAAATGCCGAGCATAAACTCGGCATTTTAATTTGGTTATTCGACTACCAATTATTCGCGAATTTGACCTACACCATTGACGAGGTATTTCTCCGTCGTTAATGATTCTAAGCCCATTGGGCCGTAAGCGTGTAGTTTTGACGTTGCGATACCAATCTCTGCACCTAAACCTAACTGTGAGCCATCAGAGAAGCGTGATGAGGTATTAACCATCACTACTGAGGCATCAACACTGCGCTGGAACAATTCAGCCGCGGCTTGGTTTTTAGTGCAAATAACTTCCGTATGGTTTGAACCAAATTGCGCAATATGCTCAATTGCACCAGCAAAATCTGGTACTACACGAATCGCGATTTCTAAATCTAAATATTCTTCGCCAAATTCCTCTGGCGCAAGCACTGTTGCATCATCAAAATATTGTGCGGCTTGGCTATCTGCATTTATTTTTACACCTTCTTGGCGTAATACAACAGCACATAAATTTAAAAACTCATCGGCAACATCCTGATGAACGACAAGGCCTTCTAATGCATTACATACGCCAGTACGCTGAGTTTTACCGTTCAGTAGCAAGTTAATCGCCACTTCTAAGTCAGCGTCTTTATCTACGTATAAATGACACACACCTTTAAAATGCTGGATCACAGGAATTGTACTGTTATCTGTTACAAAGTTAATTAGCCCTTCGCCGCCGCGTGGAATAATTAAGTCAATGCTGTCACGTTGCTGCATCAATTCCATTAATAATCCGCGGTCTGGATCTGGAATAACGGAGATTAACGCTGCCGGTAAATTATGCTGCTCTAATACTTGATGCATGACACTCGCAATTGCTTGCGAGCTTTTAAGCGCCTCTTTACCACCACGTAAAATAACCCCATTACCTGATTTGAAGCATAACGCTCCAGCATCAGCGGTTACATTTGGACGCGCTTCATAAATCATACATACCACACCAAGTGGTACGCGCATTTTACGAATTTTAATCCCGTTAGGACGTTCAGTAATATCGCGTAATTGACCCACCGGATCATCAAGGCTTACAATCACTTCAATGCCTTCAGCCATCGCTTCAATACGTTCGTCATTGAGCGTTAAACGGTCAATCATAGCGGCTGCTAGATTGTTATCGCGGGCTGCGGCTAAATCACTTTCGTTCTCTTTAATAATAAATGCTTTTTGTTGGCGTAATGCTGCAGCCATATCCAGTAGCACCTGATTTTTGGTCTCGGTATCGAGTAAGGCTAACTGATGTGCCGCTTTTGCTGCCTGACGTGAAATATCTGTAATTAAACTCATGACTTCTCCAATAATGCGATATCTTTCTCTGAAATAACGGGACCAATCGAATCTTGCATCTTGTCGCTAAATTCGCTTTGTTCGTTATCTGCTATAAAATTCAATAAACAACTACTGTAATTTGCAGTTGCTTTGGCTAATCGAGTGCCGTCGCTGCTACGTACCAAAATGGTATCGCCAATTGCAAACTCACCATGCACTGCGACAATTTCATCGCCACGGATACAGCCAGTTTCACCTTCTAAAGACTCATCGTATGAACCTGCGACAACGACTTCACCTTGCTCACTTGCAGTATGAGTCATCCAGTGAACAGCTTCTTGCATCGGTTTTTCGTACGGTAAGAAAATAGTACCTGGGTTCTCACCTTCCAGCAGTTTTGTAAATGTCTGCTCTTTAAAACCATTAATTATATAAGTAGTAATACCATGTGAAGTCGCTTTTTCAGCTGCTTCAATTTTAGTTTTCATACCACCTGTACCAACCGCACTGGTAGCAGATCCTGCCATAGCATAGATTGATTCATCAATTGATTTAATTTCAGGCAGTAATATTGCATCGTCGTGCAAATTAGGGTTTTTATCATAAAGCCCATCCACATCTGAAAAAATCATCAATGCATCAGCATCTGCTGCTGCAGCGACCATTGCCGATAAGTTATCATTATCACCGACTTTTAAATCATCAGTTGTCACCGTATCATTTTCATTCATGATTGGCAGCACACCATGATCCAACAAAGTGAAAACAGTTTCT
Source organism: Pseudoalteromonas sp. SG44-1 (assembly GCF_014164315.1). Classification (NCBI taxonomy): domain Bacteria; kingdom Pseudomonadati; phylum Pseudomonadota; class Gammaproteobacteria; order Alteromonadales; family Pseudoalteromonadaceae; genus Pseudoalteromonas; species Pseudoalteromonas sp. SG44-1. The sequence continues at coordinate 33,339 of NZ_JACJEW010000035.1, read as the reverse complement.
CTAATACTCTCATAACGCTCACGGTCACGTAAGTCACCATGAGTTAATAAAATCTGCGCCGATGGGAAATCAAAAAAGCGGTCCCACATAGCCATCATTTCGGTTTGCCCTGCTGCTGCCATGGCCTTTTTCATTGCCACAGTGCGCTCTTGTGTCTTCGGAAATAAATGCGCGCCAGCGGCAACTGAGCCTGACGAAACTAAAATAACTTCAATTCCTTGACTACGACAACGAACGATAAACTGAGCGATGGTTAATAAATAGCGTGAGCGACAACCATCTTGATCAGGTGCAATCAATGCGCTACCTACTTTTAATACGATACGTCGCCAATTTAACTTTTGCATAAATGTTCAACTTTCCATTTTAACTGTGACTTACCCTAGTTTGGATAAATCTGAAAACAAACCACCTAGTGTTTACCTAGGTTACGAGTTAACAATTTGCACTTGCTTTTACTCACTTTCTTTAGCCAACACTTTTTAATACTCAGCCGGAAACGCTCACTTAGTTAATTAACAAAGTGCGTTAGATATAGCATAACTTTGGCTCAATCATTAAGACTGAACAGTTATAAAGTAAATAAAAAGTGTTGTTTATGCATCGCTGTAAAAAGCTGTGTGAAGCTTTTTTATTAACAACATACATAGAGCCTCTAAAGTCTGATACACCAACAGATAGGGTGATGACTCAAGGACCGAGATTTGCTCACCACGATGGGTGTCAAATATTGAGTAAGTAACAGTTCAACTCAAACAATATGAATCACAATAAAATGTAATTTATGTTCAAATTAACTAATTACTAAAAATGAGTAAAATTGTACAAACTGCATTCAAAACAATTAACAAATTGATTTTTAAGCATATAAATATAGTAACCTCAATCTAAATTGTTGTAATTTAAAGCAACTTAAAAATAACTATATGTATTCGCTTAGACCTAACAAGTAACTAATTAGATGACTAATTGTTTGAACACTAACTATATTACGCTACTTTTAGCCTAAAGATCAAGACTATATTTTATTCACTCGGCTTACTATTGCAGCTAATAAATTTTAAAGTCATTAAGATTCAGTCAGTTAAATAGAGTTTAATTTGTTTCAAATATTTTAAAACCAATAAATTATCATTTCTTCTACAAATAAGTTCGTAAACAGCTAAAATTCTATTAGGAAAAATTAACATACACGTGTATACCCCTGTATTATAAGTATCGAAAGGTTTACTCCTAACTGTTGTAATAAATAAGGAATACTTCATCTATGTCAGCTATTTATATCGCAGGGATCGCTCTATGTTCGGTTCTCGCCCAATGGATAGCATGGGGTTTTCGTGTCCCAGCTATTTTATTTTTGTTACTTACCGGCCTGTTACTTGGCCCTGCTACGGGTTTACTTGATCCAGATGCACTGCTTGGTGATCTACTCTTTCCTGTGGTCTCACTCAGTGTTGCGGTGATCTTATTTGAAGGTTCTTTAACTCTGCACTTTCGAGAACTCAAAGGTATTGGCAAGGTAGTCCGTAACTTGTGCTCTATTGGCATGATTACAACTTGTATAGTAATAAGCCTCAGTGCCTATTGGATTTTAGAACTCAACTGGCGTGTAGCAGCGGTGCTCGGTGCAGTATTGGTTGTGACTGGCCCAACAGTTATTGCACCGCTATTAAACTCAATGCGACCAACCCAAGATATTGACCGCATACTACGCTGGGAGGGCATTGTTATTGACCCAATTGGTGCTTTATTTGCGGTTTTAGTATTTGAAGCGGTAATGCTAGTTGGTCAAGGTGAAGTGTTTATTCATACCGTAATCGCCTTGTTTAAAACCTTAGGAGTCGGTTTATCTATTGGCGTGGTCGCAGGTTGGCTTACAACGTTACTGATCCGCCGCGAATGGCTACCATTTGAATTACATAAATTCGGCATCTTAGCTTTGGTACTTATTAGCTTTACAGTCTCAAATCATTTGAGCCATGAGTCAGGTCTACTAGCGGTTACTGTATTTGGTATTTGGTTAGCGAACCAAGACGATTTAGAAATTGATTCTGTTTTAGAGTTTAAAGAAGATCTGTCTATGATCTTAATTTCAACCTTATTCATTTTGCTTGCTGCGCGTTTAGAATTAGCTGATTTAATGATGCTTGATGCCGATGTGTTTATCTTTTTGGCTATCGTATTATTTATCGCTCGCCCATTGTGTATTGCGATCTCCACTTTCGGCACTGAGCTACCAATTAAATCACGCTTAGTACTCGCGTGGATTGCTCCGCGCGGTATTGTCGCAGCAGCGGTAGGCTCTGTTTTTGCTATTAGTATGATGGAAGCTGGTGTTGCTGACGCCGAGAAAATGGTGCCACTGATTTTTACCGTTATCATTATCACAGTAGTTCTGCAAAGCTTAACTGCGATCCCGATTGCGAAGCTATTAGGGGTTCGTCAGCCTTCACCTAATACTATTTTGATCATTGGTGCAAACCATGTCGCTCGTGCCATTGCTTGTGGGCTAAAAGAGCAAAATATTCAAGTACACTTATCAGATCCAGCTTGGGAAAACTGCCGCATGGCACGTATGGATGGGCTGCCTTGTTATTATGGTAACCCGCAATCAGAACATGCTGAACGTTACTTACCCCTGACAACTCTACGCAGCGTAATGGCGCTTTCGCCAAACCGCCATCATAATGCGCTAGGCGTGCAGTATTTTTCACATTTATTGAATGAAAAGAACGTCTTTTCATTGCGTTCTTCGACCTCTCACGCCAAAGCAAACAAAGACAGCGCGACGTTTCTATCTCGGCAAATTTTGTTTGGTGACAGCGGCTCTTATGCACGTTTAAGTAGCTTAATTGCCAAAGGCGGCAAGGTCAGTGTAACGCGAATTTCTGAAGAGTTTAACTGGGGCAAATACCAAGAGATGAACAGCGATGCAATTCCGTTATTCATCCTCAATGGTGACAAAGATAGTGATGATGATAGCCCTATTAAACTGCGTCCGTTTACTATTAATATGGAAAAACCGCCGCAAGAAGGTGAACGTGTCGTCGCGATGCTGCCACCAAAAATGTCGGTATTGAAAGATCCTAATAATGGTAAAAACAAAGAACCGAAAGAAATAAAATAGTAAAACGAAAAGGGCTAGGTATCGCACCTAGCCCTTTTACTTTCAACTCGCTAGTTTTCTAACTCGCTAACTAATCTACTCAAACCTACAATGGCAATCGTGCACGCGCTACTACACTATCGGGCATTTTTTGCGCCAATTGGGCTAGCGAGCGTTCAATCTTTTTATGGGTTGCTTTATCTGCAACCATACTATGAAATAACCAACGATATGCGTCTTCGTAATCACGTGGACTGCCATAGCCTTGATTAAATAAACTAACTAACCGCAATTGTGCTTTTAAATTACCTTGTGATGAAGCTTCACGTAGGTAAGTCACAGCAAGCGCTTTATCCTTTTGCACCAATCGACCCGTGTCATAGTATCGCCCGAGTTGCTCTAATGCCGCCGCTAAGCCTTGCTGTGCTGCTTGACGCATATAATACACACCAAGCTCTACATTACGATCAACACACACCGCATACGCCAGCATATCGCCATATAAAAATTGATAAGAAGGCAGTGCCATTTTATTGGCTCGTGCTTCGATATCTTGTACTAACTGGCAGTCATCTGCCTTTACTCGCGCAAGATGTGTATTACTATTGATCAAAGCAAGCAGCTCAGTTTCTGTATATAGTGGCACGGCAGCTATGGTCTCTTCAGACTTGGCGTGGCTTGCCAGCAAAAACGATAACGGCACTAATGATAAACAAGTTAACAAACGCATTTAGGTCACTTTAAATTAAAAACCATCTTGCTAAAGTTTATACAAAGATCGTTCCAGAATGAAATTTATAAATAGCTTATTTATTATAAACACTATCCCCAGACACAAAAAAAGCTGCACAAGGCAGCTTTTTTAGTACTATCAGTAATTATGCAAACGGACTGCGTAATACTATAGTTTCTACACGGTCAGGACCTGTAGAAATAATATCAACAGGTACACCGGTGATTTCTTCAATGCGTTTGATGTAATCAAGTGCCGCTTTTGGTAGCTGCTCAACAGTAGTAGCACCCACTGTATTTTCAGTCCAACCAGGCATCTCTTCATATACTGGCGTTACTTTATCATAACCTTCAGCAGCAAGTGGCGTCACATTAGTGATAGTGCCATCTTCTAACTGATAACCAGTACAGATTTTTAGTGTTTCTAGACCATCTAACACGTCTAGTTTAGTTAAACAAAAACCTGAGATAGAGTTAATTTGTACTGCACGGCGCATTGCCACAGCATCTAACCAACCAGTACGACGTAGGCGACCTGTTGTAGCACCAAACTCATGGCCAACAGTACCTAAGTGCTTACCTACTGGGTCTTGTTTTTCAAGGCCATCGTAAAGCTCTGTAGGGAAAGGACCAGAACCAACACGCGTAGTGTAAGCTTTGATAATACCAAGTACGTAATCAAGGTTTAATGGACCAAAACCTGCACCTGTAGCAACGCCACCGGCAGTGGTATTTGAAGACGTTACATATGGATAAGTACCGTGATCGATATCAAGTAATGTACCTTGCGCGCCTTCAAACAAGATGTTGTCGCCCGCTAAACGCGTTTGATCAAGTAACTCAGTTACATCAACAACCATTGCTTTAAGGATATCTGCAACAGCCATTGCATCATCAAACGTCTGTTGGAAATCTACCGCATCTACTTTGTAATAATTTACTAAAGTGAAGTTATGGTATTCCAATACTTCTTTAAGCTTCGCAGCGAATAATTCAGGGTTGAATAAATCACCGATACGCAAACCACGACGGGCTACTTTATCTTCATAAGCAGGACCTATGCCGCGACCTGTTGTACCAATCGCTTTATTACCACGTGCTTTTTCACGAGCTACATCTAATGCGATGTGGAAAGGCAAAATAAGCGGACATGCTTCACTGATCAATAAACGTTCACGTACTGGTACGCCACGTTCTTCAAGCATGCCAATCTCTTTCATTAGCGCTTCTGGTGAAACAACAACACCATTACCAATCACACACTTAACATTGTCACGTAATACACCCGATGGAATAAGGTGTAAAACTGTCTTTTCACCTTCGATTACCAGTGTATGACCAGCGTTATGGCCACCTTGGTAACGAACTACTAAAGATGCTTTGTCTGTAAGGAGGTCAACTACCTTACCCTTACCTTCGTCACCCCATTGGGTGCCTAATACAACAACGTTTTTACCCATTGTAAATTCACTTAGAAAAAATTAGGACGAGATTTTACCAGATAATGAGGGGAAAGATCACCCCCGTTTAGGTTATTTTTTCTGCGCAGTCGTACCACGACCTTTGCAATAAAAATTAACTGGTTGAATAACATTAAGTTACTCATGAAAATTCATCTTACTAAAAGAAAAACCCTGCATACACAGGGTTTGGATTTGTGCTAGATTTAGAAAAAGATTACTGCGCTGCAGCACCTTTCATATATCTAAAGAAGTCACTGTCTGGTGATAATACCATTACGTCTTGCTTATCTTTAAAGGTCTTTTTATAGGCCTCTAATGAACGTACAAAACCAAAGAATTCAGCATCTTTATTGTACGCATTGGCATAAATAGCCGCAGCTTTTGCATCGCCTTCACCGCGAACGGTACGGGCATTACGCTCAGCATCAGCCAGCATTACTGTGACACGACGGTCAATGTCAGCGCGAATCGTTTCGGCTTTTTCTTGACCTTCAGAGCGATGCTCTTTAGCAACAGCAGTACGCTCTGCACGCATACGTTGGTAAATCGAATTACTCACTTCTGACGGTAAATTGATTTGCTTAACACGTACATCAAGTACTTCAATACCAAGCTCTTGAGCACTTTCAGAAGCTTGAACTAATGCTTCTTCCATTAACTCGCTACGCTCACCGGAAACAATCTCACGGATAGTACGTGAACCAAAGTTAGTACGTAGACCATTATTTACTTTTTGCTTAAGTAGTGCTTCAGCGTATTGCTTATCACCACGGGCACGTAAGTAAAAAGCACTAAAATCACTAACACGCCATTTAACGTAAGAATCAACTATTAAGTCTTTTTTCTCGCTAGTAACAAAACGATCTGGCGTACCATCTAAAGTTTGAATACGCGCATCAATACGGCGTACTTGGCTAAAGAAAGGCACTTTGAATTGTAAGCCAGGACCATAAACAATTGCTTTATCATCACTGTCTTTTTGCACTTTACTGAATAGCATAACAATTGCTTTTTGCCCTTCAGGTACTACGAACACTGACGAAAAAGACAACACAACGGCCGCTAATAATATAACTAAACTAAAGTTTTTCATTGCGCTTATCTCCCGTCGTTAAAGCGATCAGCACCAAAGCGGTCTGAACTTGAGTTCACAGTGCTATTGCGCGATGTATTAACTTTATTGCGTAAGTCGTTAATATCACTTGAGCTAGGTAATGCAACACGGGTTGCGTTCCCTTGCTTATCCATGATTTTATCAAGCGGTAAATACATCATATTATTGCCGCCCTTAACATCAACTAGCACTTTTGAACTGTTACCTAGCACTTCTTCCATGGCATCAATATATAAACGCTCACGGGTTACACGCTTAGCAGCCTGATATTCAGGTAATAGCTTTTCAAAACGCGCGACTTCACCTTGTGCTTCTAAAATAATGCGCTCGCCGTAACCTTCAGCTTCTTGCGTCATACGAGTAACTTGACCACGAGCACGTGGTTCAATTTCACGCGCGTATGCTTCAGCTTCACGAATAAAACGTTGTTCATCTTCTTGTGCGGCAATGGCATCATCAAACGCGTCTTTAACTTCAGCCGGTGGGCGTGAGTCTTTAAAGTTAACGTCAGTTACGATCAAACCTAAGTTATACGGTTCGACGATTTTATTCAGTTCATCCCAGGTATTTTGACGCACAACCTCACGGCCATTCGTTAATACTTGGTCCATTTTTGAATGACCAACAACATAACGCAGTGCACTCTCTAGCGCTTCTTCTAAGCTAGAATCAGCATTAGTTACACTAAATTTGTATAGGAAAGGATCAATAACACGGTATTGCACCTGAAACTCAACGCTTACCACGTTTTCATCTTCAGTGAGCATAAAACCAGACGTCGATAATGAGCGAACGGCTTCAATATCAACCGGAATTACCGTTTCAATAAACGTCATTTTCCAACGCAGACCTGGATCTGCAATGCGGTCAAATTGACCAAAATGTAAAACGATGCCGCGCTCTGCTTCTTTCACGGTATAAATACCGCTCAATGCCCATACAATTGCAGCAATGATCAGTACAAATGAAAGACCAGCTCCACCAAGTCCGCCGCCGCCATTGCCGGATTTTTTACCGCCAAATAAGCCACCAAACTTGCTGCTGAATTTACGAAACACCTCGTCTAAGTCAGGTGGGCCTTGATCACGTCCGCCTTTTTTGTTCCACGGATCTTTGTCATTGCCATTATTACCCGGTTCATTCCAGGCCATAGCTATACTCCATTGTTATCTAAATAATTTAGGTAATTACGTTAAATCTAACAAAAATACCGCAGTTCTCATACTAAAAATGACATTGTGCGGTAGTTTTTTCGAATTACGAAATAAAAGCGTCGATTTCAGGACCAAACTCTTTTCTTAAACGATTCCATTCTACCATAGGCAGTCGAGTAGCAAGTAACCAATGACCCTGTTCATCAAAGTCTTCTTGATGCACGGCATTTAAATTGAACAACGCAGCACGTAAACGACCATATTGCGGAGCTAATTTAAGCGTATGAACAAACATTTTCTTTGCTAACAGCTCGCTGATAGCTTCAGACAATAGTTCACACCCTGCGCCACTGTGTGCCGACAACCATACTCTAATAGGCATGCCTTCATCGTCACGGTCAATACGTGGTTCAATATCTTCAAGCGCATCAATTTTGTTGTAAACCAACAATTGCGGCACTTCATCAGCTTCTATTTCTTTAAGAACCGATTGTACCTGTTCAATATTCTCTTTACGACGATGATCCGCAACATCGACCACATGAAGTTGTAAATCAGCTTCACGAGTTTCGGTTAGCGTCGCTTTAAATGCGGCAACTAAGTCATGGGGTAAATGACGAATAAAGCCAACGGTATCGGCTAAAATTATCGAACCAACATCTTCTATTTCGAGTTTGCGTAAGGTTGGATCAAGCGTCGCGAACAGTTGGTCAGCAGCATACACATTAGAGTTAGTAATGCGATTAAATAGCGTCGACTTACCCGCATTGGTATACCCTACCAACGACACCGTAGGAATTTCATTGCGGTTACGAGCACGTCTACCTTGCTCACGCTGCACTGCCACTTTCTCTAAACGCGCGCGAATACTTTGAATACGAACTCGCAATAAACGTCGATCTGTTTCTAGCTGAGTTTCACCAGGCCCGCGCAAACCGATCCCGCCTTTTTGGCGTTCAAGATGCGTCCAGCCTCGGATCAAACGCGTCGACATATGACGCAATTGTGCTAGCTCAACCTGCAACTTACCTTCATGGGTACGTGCACGTTGCGCAAAAATATCAAGAATAAGCGTCGTTCTATCAAGCACACGACATTGGCAAACGCGTTCTAAATTGCGTTCCTGTGACGGTCTGAGTTGATGATTAAAAATGACGACATCTGCGTTGTGGATTTTGACAATCTCAGCGATTTCTTCAGCCTTTCCGGTACCGACGAATAGTTTCGGATGTGGTGCTTGACGGCTGCCTTGCACAACCGCCAAACTGCTAACACCAGCAGAAGATACCAACATTTCCAATTCATGAAGATCTTCACGATCCCCTTCTTTTGGAAAGTCGATATGAACTAAGACTGCCTGTTCGCCGGCTTCATAACGGTCAAACAAACATTATGCTCCTAATTTAAAAATTTCCAGCTTCAGGCTCTTCACCGTCTTCGCTTCCTTGAATACCTTGGAAGTTAACAGCACGAGCAGGAACTACGGTAGAAATCGCATGTTTATACACCATTTGATTCACGGTGTTTTCTAGTAAAATAACAAATTGATCAAATGACTGGATCTTACCTTGTAGTTTGATGCCATTAACCAAAAAGATTGATACTGGAATACGCTCACGACGTAGCGCATTCAAAAATGGGTCTTGTAACGATTGGCCTTTTGCCATGTTATTTTCCTTCGTTCTAGGTGTTATTATAATTAAGTGGCTGAACTCATTTAACAAAGCTAAAAAATTTCAACTACTACTAGCTTAGCGAACTTACAACACGTTGCAAGTTTTCTTCATCACCCGTTGTTAACCACGTTACATCGGGCCAACCTCTTAGCCACGTCAATTGACGCTTAGCAAGCTGTCGTGTTGCTGCAATACCGCGAAAGACCATTTCATCGTAATCAATCTCGCCAGCAATGTAATCCCACATTTGTCTATAACCCACGCAACGAATGGAAGGTAAGTTAGGGTGTAAATCCTTACGTTGATATAGGGATGAAACTTCATTTTCAAACCCCTGCTCAAGCATTATTTTAAACCTTTGTTCAATTCGCTGGTGTAAATCGGCGCGATCATCAGGCGCAATAGCAAATTGATGAAAAGTATACGGTAAACTCGGCTGCTTACTTTTTTGTAATTCAGTCATTGTTTTACCCGTTAATCGGTAAACTTCAAGGGCGCGGTTAATACGTTGCGAGTCATTCTCGCTCATTTTTTGTGCCGCTTGCGGATCAATTATCTCAAGCTCTTTATAAAGTGCCGGCCAGCCATGTTGCTTGGCTTGTTGCTCAAGCTCTGCTCGTACTACCGGGCATGCTTCAGGTAATGGCGATAATCCATCAATTAATGCTTTAAAGTACATCATTGTACCACCAACTAATACAGGCACTTTACCTTGTTGGTGAAATTGGTCAATCTTTTCAATTGCATCACGACGAAAATCAGCTACTGAGTAACTTTCGCTAGGGTCGATTAGATCAATTAAATGGTGTGGCGCAAGCGCTAACTCATGTTGATCTGGTTTTGCCGTACCTATGTTCATATCTTTATACACTAAGGCTGAATCGACGCTGATTATTTCAGTTTTTAAATGTTGGCATAAGGCGATTGCTAATGCAGTTTTGCCTGCAGCGGTTGGGCCCATTAAAAAAATGACCGGTAAATTACTCAACTCGATAACCTTAATCTAACTGTGCTAAAAAATAACTTAAATCTATTTTAACTGCTTTTGCAGATAAACGCTGGATTGTTTGCGGATTATTTTGCATTCGCGTAACCGCCAAGGCAAAAGCTTGGCTGGCAAAAAAGCGCTCGGGCACTTGGCTAAGCTGCCAGTTTAGCCATTGCTCCACACTATTAAGATCAGCCTTAGTGGCTTTTAATAGCGCATCTACGGCTTGGCTCACATCAAGCAGATACAAACTCTGTGGCAACTTTTTAACCATCACAAATTGCTTTTCAATCAATAACTCAAAGCCCAGCAAGGTAAACCATGATTGTTGCTGTGTTAAGCTTTGGCTGTCTTCTTTACTGATATTAACTCGCACAGGCAATAGTAAGGCTTTTCCTTCTAAGCTGCCTTGCTCAGCAATAAGCTCAAGCCAATCATTGACTAATAAATATTTAAAGTGTGAGCAATATAATTGCTGTTGCAGGCTAAATACACAACCGCCATCACTTTGTACCAGCAACGGCTGCGCACTTTGCGTCTGTAACAATGGTGCTACTTCTTGAGTAACGCCAATAGGTTGATCAAAATGGCTGGCGTGTTGCTCATTGACCCCTTGATAAAACGCACTCACATCTTGATGATTTGTCCGGCTCGCTTGCTTGCTTCGCTCGCTTGAACCTGCATATCCACCACCACTAGGTGCTGGATTAGCACCGTAGCGAGCTTGCTCCGCTGGTTGTAAGTGCGACTTAGGATAATCAAACAAACTGCCTGCTGTATTGCTGGAGTGAGCGGGTGTTACTGTATGCGCTGCTTTAGCATCGCTGTGTTGCGAATCAACATGCTGAGTAACACCAGCAAAATCATCTTGAAGCGGCACCACGACTTGTTTAATTGCCTGCAAAATAAAGTCATGCACTAAGCGACCTTGATGAAAACGCACTTCGTGTTTCGCAGGATGCACGTTTACATCCACTTGACGCGGATCAATGTCGATATAAATAACAAAGCCCGGTAGCTCTTCTTGGCCTGCGACTTCTTCGAACGCTTGGCGAATGGCATGAGAAATAAGCTTATCGCGCATCATACGATTATTTACATAGGTATATTGCGTAGTATTACTCGAGCCAACTGGTAGCACCCAACCATGTAGCTGCAAGCCTGTATCGCCTGACTCAATATATAACCCCTGCTCAGCAAAGGCTTTACCTGCAACCTGAGCGACCCGAGCAATAGCCTGTGCAGGGTCGGTTTTAGCACGATATTGACGCACTACTTTATCGTTATGGGTGAGGGTAATTGACACATCAAAACGGCTCAGGGCAATACGCTTTATTAACTCATCAATGTGAGTAAATTCGGTTTTTTCGGTGCGTAAAAATTTACGTCTAGCGGGCGTATTAAAAAATAAGTCTTTAACTTCAATGGTGGTCCCGTCAGGGTGAGCAGTGGGTTTAATCTGCACCGCCATATCTCGCCCCTGTGCAAATGCTTGCCAAGCCGCCTCTTGCTGTTTGGTTTTTGAGCTAAGTGTCAAACGCGATACCGAACTAATAGACGCCAATGCTTCGCCGCGAAAGCCCAAAGAACAAATATTTTCTAAATCATCAAGGGACTTTAATTTACTAGTAGCATGACGAGAAAGCGCCAACGTGAGCTCGTCTTTATCAATGCCTGAGCCGTTATCACGAATGCGAATAAGCTTATGACCGCCGCGCTCAATATCAATTTGAATACGTGTTGCGCCTGCATCTAGGCTATTTTCAACGAGTTCTTTGACCACAGATGCGGGTCTCTCAACCACTTCGCCCGCAGCAATTTGGTTAGCTAATCGCGCGGGTAATATTTCAATGCTCATACTGATCCTAACGATTTTAACTTTGCGGAATGTCTAACTCTTGACCAATAAACAAGGTATTAGATTTTAATTGATTGACTTGCTTAAGCTTACCTACTGATACCCCATAGCGACTAGCTAACAAACTTAACGACTCACCAGGGCGAACTTTATGTTTAGTGGGATATTGCGATTTTAACGACGCAAACAGCGAATCATCCGGAGGATTTTTCAGATAATAGCTTTTGATAGAAGTAAATATTGCTTTCGCTAAGCGCTCTTGGTGATTAGCACTTTTTAATAGTTTTTCTTCTCGCGGGTTTGAAATAAACCCAGTTTCGACCAAAATAGATGGAATATCTGGTGACTTTAATACCGCTAGGCTAGCCGCTTGCGGCTCTTTTTTATGTAACTTAGCGACCTTTTTAAGCTCATGAACCATGCCTTCAGCAACGCTGAAACCGGTTTTCATCGAATGATCCATCGACATATCCAACAGCGCCTGCGCCAAGTACTTTTCACTGGCCGTGTCTTTAATCACTCCAGCAGCACCACCGAGTAGCTCTGAATGTTTTTCTTTATCTTCTATCCATTTACCAATTTCTGAATTAGCACGACGAAGTGATAACACCCAAACAGAGGCGCCATTTGGTTGCGGGCTAGTAAATGCATCCGCATGAATTGAAACTAAAAAGTCAGCCTTTTTCTGCCTTGCACGGCTAGTGCGGGTATTAAGTTTGACAAAGTAATCTCCACTTCGCACCATTCGCGAAATCATCCCGCGCTCGGCATCAATCATCCGCTCTAAGCGTTTGGCAATTTGTAATGTGATATCTTTTTCATAAGTACCAGAGGGGCCAATTGACCCAGGGTCTTCGCCGCCATGGCCTGCATCAATAGCAATAATAATATCGCGTTGTTGATTAAGCTCACGCTTTTTAACCGCAGTATTACTCGTTGCAGCTACTGGCTCTGCTTGATTTTTGTCATATAAGTCGACCACTAAACGATTTTTATAAGGTCCCGTTGGCGCCAGTGCAAAAATCACCGGTTTAACGGCCCCTGTAAGCTCAAAAACAAATCGTACCCCCTGGCTGCTTTTCGCTTTCGAGTAACGTAGTTTACTGACGATTTGATGCTTACTGGGAATAGTTGGTAGGTCTTTTATTTTATCTGTATTTTCTAAATCGACCACTAAGCGCAGTGGATTTTTTAGCATAAAATAACTGAAGTCGGGCTTATCCGTTAAGTCGAATACTACCCGCGTACTATCTGGCGATGGCCACACCCGTACACTATTGATAGTATTTTGTGCATAGAGATTAGCACTGATTGCTAACAGCAAAAAAGCACCCATCCACTTTATGACAACTCGACTCATCGGTATCTTCACACCCTTGTTATTTGTTGTTATTCACTATGGTTTTTGAGTTTATCCACGATACTGTGACCACGCGGGCTAATACTTTGGATCTCAATTGCTCGTGCATCGCCGACATAACGTAAAGTAATATCTAAGTCTGGTGTTGGGATAAACTCGCCGCCTTTTTCAGGCCATTCCACCACACAAATAGCTGTTGGCGAAAAATAATCTCGAATACCCATGTATTCTAATTCTTCTGGATCGCCTAAACGATATAAATCAAAATGATAAACATTGGCCGTTGCCAACTCATAAGGCTCCACCAGCGTATAAGTTGGACTCTTAACTTTGCCTTGATGACCAAAGCCTTGGATCACACCACGTGTTAAGGTGGTTTTGCCTGCTCCCAAATCACCGTGTAAGTAAATAACTGCCCCTTGCTCCATTAGCATAGCAAGTTGATTGCCCATTTTAACCGTTGCAGCTTCATCAGCGAGTTGAAAACCAACACAGTGCGTCATTCTAACCTCATGGATAGTATTAAAAACGATAACTTGTTAATCATACCAGATTATTTTACTAAGGCGAGAATCGACACTTATAGACACAAAAAAACCGGCAAAGTTGCCGGTTTTTTTTGTAATTAGGATTATAGACCTAATTTTTTCTCAAGATAGTGGATATTAGTACCACCATTTTGGAAATTTTCATCCGCTAAGATGCGCTTATGTAATGACGTATTAGTTTTAATACCGTCAATCACAAGCTCATTCAATGCATTACGTGCACGGGCAATTGCTACATTACGGTTTTCACCGTAAGTAATTAATTTACCGATCATTGAATCATAGTGTGGTGGCACTGTGTAGTCAGCATAAATATGGCTGTCCCAACGAATACCTAAACCACCTGCTGGGTGGAAACGCGTAATTTTTCCCGGTGACGGGATAAACGTTTCAGGGTCTTCAGCATTAATACGACACTCAATTGCATGACCACGGATAACGACATCGTCTTGCGTGAATGATAGTGGTTGGCCCGCTGCAATTTTTAACTGCTCTTTGATCAAATCAACACCGGTAACCATTTCTGTCACTGGATGCTCAACCTGAATACGAGTGTTCATTTCAATGAAATAGAACTCACCATTTTCGTATAAGAACTCAAATGTACCCGCACCACGATAACCGATTTCGATACATGCACGCGTACAACGCTCACCGATAAACTTACGCACTTCAGCAGTAATACCTGGTGCTGGCGCTTCTTCGACTACTTTTTGATGACGACGTTGCATAGAACAATCACGTTCACCTAAGTGAACAGCATTACCTTGCCCGTCAGCCAATACTTGAACTTCGATATGACGTGGGTTTTCAAGGAATTTTTCCATGTAAACCATGCTATTACCAAAGAACTGTTTTGCTTCTTGTTGCGTTAAAGCGATTGAGTCAATTAACTCAGCTTCACTGCGAACAACCCGCATACCACGACCACCACCGCCACCAGCGGCTTTGATGATCACTGGGTAACCGATACGTTTAGCGATTTGCATGTTGCGGTCTTTATCATCCGATACCGGACCATCTGAACCTGGTACACATGGTACGCCAGCTTTACGCATTGCTTCGATTGCAGATACTTTATCGCCCATTAGACGAATCGTGTCGCCGCGCGGACCAATAAACACAAAACCACTTTGTTCAACTTGATCAGCAAAATCAGCGTTTTCTGCAAGGAAACCATAACCCGGGTGGATAGCAACTGCATCGGTTACTTCAGCTGCCGCAATAATGCGCGGAATGTCTAAGTAACTTTCAGTGGCAGAAGGTCTACCAATACATATTGTTTCATCTGCAAGCAATACATGCTTAAGATCGCGATCCGCCGTTGAATGCACAGCAACCGTTTTGATCCCAAGCTCTTTGCAGGCGCGCAATATACGAAGTGCAATTTCACCTCGGTTTGCAATGACTACTTTATCTAACATTAGAGTTGGCCTTTTAGGTTGCGCTATTATTCAATGATGAATAAAGGTTGATCAAATTCTACTGGCTCGCCATTTTCAACTAAAATCGCTTTCACTGTGCCCGCTTTATCTGACTCAATTTGGTTCATCATTTTCATCGCTTCGATGATACAAAGCGTATCACCTACTTTAACTTGTGAACCCACTTCTACATATGAAGGCGCTTCAGGAGAAGCTGCTTTATAGAAAGAACCTACCATTGGCGATAATACTTGATGGCCAGTAGGACCGGCAGGTGCTGCCGCTTCTACGTTTGCAGCAGGTGCAGCTGTAGGGGCTGGAGCCGGTGCTGGAGCGTACTGTGGTGCATAATGTGGAGCGTAAGCAGGACCTGCACTCATATTATTACGATTGATACGTACTGATTCTTCACCTTCGGTGATTTCTAATTCAGCAATACCTGATTCTTCTACTAGTTCAATTAGTTTTTTGATCTTGCGAATATCCATGAACGACCCGCCTGTTAGTTTGTTAGTTTAAAATTAATTCGAGTTTTGCAACCGATTGACCGCAGCTTCAAGTGCTGCGCGATAACCCATTGCGCCTAATCCACATATCACGCCCTGCGCCACATCAGAAAAATATGAATGATGACGAAACGCTTCCCGCGTGTGCACATTAGTTAAGTGCACTTCAAAAAACGGGATATCAACAGCCAGTAACGCATCACGTAAAGCCACGCTTGTATGCGTAAATGCCGCTGGGTTGATAATAATGTAATCAATGACCTGCCATGCACTATGTATGTGCTCAATTAAAGCTTGCTCACTATTACTTTGAAAATGCGTTAGCTCAACATCTAGACCATGCGCAAACTCAGTTAGTTCGCTCATAATCTCACTCAGTGTTTGTAAACCGTATTTTTCTGGTTCACGCTTACCCAGCATGTTTAAGTTAGGGCCATTTATAACTAAAAGTTTAAATTTTGCAGCCATAATACGCGATAATCCTATAAATAATGAGTTAAGCCATTTTGATTAGAAATCCCCGCAAAATGTAGAGGGGAAAAACTAAAATAGCAAGTATTTCTCACGTTAACCACCTATTATAGCCAGTTCGATGTAAATAGCAGCAAAATACTGGTCTAATCACTAGTAGCCACCACAAAAACAAAAACGCCACTCATATAAAGTGGCGTTTAAAATAGCGGTGCGAAAAATGTTTATTTAGCGCTATTTCTCACTTTTGCTAAATGCTCAGCAAAGTCCTTGGCATTTAAAAAGCCCGTCACACGCTGTGCTGCAAGCTCTTCACCTTGTGTATCAAAAAACAAAATACTGGGTAAACCAAATACCGAAAACTCTTCCATTACAGCAATTGTTTTATCATCACTTTCGGTCAAATCAATTTTTAACAACTCAAAGTTTGCAAACTCACCTTGTACTTTAGCGTCAGGAAAAGTGTATTTCTCGAACTCTTTACACGCAACACACCAATCTGCATATAAATCGACCATCACTAAACGACCATCACTGTTTGCATCATTTATTGCTTGTTTGAGCTCAGCTAAGTCAGCAACTAATTTAAAGCCGCGCTCTTGTTGCTCGCCATTTGCGGCACTAACAACTTGCGCTGTTGGCCATATATAGTTTTTAGTTAAGCTCACACCGCTAACAACTAATAACGTTGCAACAAACCACAATGCAGTTTTTAACTTACCTTGTGTTTGAGCGCTCTGCCAATGATGTAAATACAAGGCCGTTGCTAATGCTAATAAGCCCGCCATAAGTAATATGATGTCTGCATCGACAATACGTTCAAGCAAGATCAATGGCACTACCAGCATGATAAAACCAAACAGGGTTTTAACTTGTTCCATCCAGCCGCCTGCTTTTGGCAATAATTTACCGCCAGAGGTGCCTAATAACAGCAGCGGAATACCCATCCCTAAACTCAGCACATACAAAGTTAAGCCGCCAACTAAATAATCGCCGCTTTGCGCAACAAACAATAGCGCAGCTGATAACGGTGCGGTGGTACAAGGTGAAGCAATTAAACCCGATAAAACCCCCATTAAAAACACGCCAATGTAGTTGCCGCCTTTTTGATTATTACTTACTTGTGTGAGCTTATTCATCATGCCGCTAGGGAGCTTTATTTCGTACCAACCAAACATCGACATAGCGAGTAAAACGAATAATAAACTGAAACTAATCAATACATATGGGTGCTGCAAATAACCTTGCACTTGACCACCAAGTGATGCAACCACAAGGCCCAGCGCCGCATACGTAACGGCCATACCCTGCACATAAACAAAAGAAAGCGCAAAAGCTTTTTTAGTGGAAAGATTTTTTTGTCCTGCAATTAGGCTCGACAAAATAGGAAACATCGGAAATACACATGGCGTAAATGCCAAGCCAATACCGACCAAAAAGAAAATCGCTAAGTTCGCTAACAAACCTTGCGAGGCCAGTTTTTCAGTAAAGTTTAATTCTTTTTCTAAGTCATCTTCTTGCGTTACAACATCTTCTGTAGCAGCCGCTGATTCAGCGCTAAGCGCAGCTAATGCATTGCCTGCTGTTGCATTATCAGTTGCAGGGGTTTCACCGGCAATCATACTCAATGGAATGGTGATGATCTCTGGCGGGTAACATAGTCCTGCTTCAGCACAGCCTTGATAACGTACTTTAATTACGCCACCCTCAGCTATATTACTTAGCTTGCTGATCACGCTCAGTGAATCAAAAAACACTGCTGTTTTGCCAAAGAACTCATCTTCAATGATCACGCCTTTACCAAGATCAGGCACTTCAATATCAGCACCTTTACCAATAATTTCTAGCTTCTTTTTATATAGGTAATAACCTGGCGCAATATCCCAACCAATAAAAAGAGTGCTGCCTTGCTGATCAAAATCAAATGAAAATGCCTGATCAACAGGTAAAAATGTTTGCTCTGCGGGCTGCAGCAAATCACTTAATAAATTATTAGTTGCAGCCTGTGCTGGCATTAACGACAGCGCACAAAGCAATAAAAAAAAACAACGCATTAATTAAGTACCTCATCCATCCAATTAAAATAGGCTAAATTGCCAGTGGCCACATCAATAACCTGTATTTCAGGAATTTCATAACTATGTAATTGCTTGATAGTTTGAATCAATTCATTCATTTTTTCTGACTTTGTTTTAATTAATAATTTACACTCGGTTGCATAAGCAACCTCTCCTTGCCACATATAAACAGATTCCACATTTGGAAGAATGTTCACACACGCAGCTAATTTAAGCTTAACTAATTGCTCAGCCATGGAGCGTGCCTCACTTACATCTGCGCAAGTGGTAAAAATAAGTCGAAAATGAGTCGTCATATTGAACCTTTGATTGATTGCTCTGCCCAATGCCATAGTAGCTGATAGCTAAGGCAAAGTGTAGTTAACCTAAACTGCGGATAATAAATCGCTTAATCAGAGTTCAGGCTATTTAGCCAACACAGCTTTACCACTAGCCTTGAAAAAAGACCTGATAACCCATATTTATATTTCATCAACTCAACTGAGTGATCACTATTTAGAGAGCCTTATGTTTAGATTTTTGTTTTTATTATTTATTCTCGTGCCAATTATTGAAATTGCGTTGTTAATTCAAGTAGCTGATGTAATTGGTGGATTCGCCACTATTGCACTGGTTATTGTAACCGCAATATTCGGCGCAAAATTAGTTAGAACACAAGGTATGGGCGCACTGCAAAATGTGCAAACACAAATGGCGCAAGGGCAAATGCCAGCCAAAGAATTATTTACCGGTTTATGTGTGATTATCGCCGGCATATTATTGCTAACTCCAGGCATTATGACCGACGTATTCGGTTTTTTATTATTGACCCCGGCCATTCGCAATAAACTAGCTGCAGGCCTTGCTAGTCAAGCAACTGTGCGTATGAGTGCAGGCATGCAACAAGGTCCAACAGCATTTAATCAGCACACTCATGCAGAGCCAGAACCTCGCAAAATGAGTGAGCCGACCACTATTGATGGTGAGTACGAGAGAAAAGATTAAAAATTTTAATTTTTATCACTTGGGTTTTGAAGCAATACCCCCATTACTGAGTACAACTAAATCAATTGCCTTGAACCACAGGGTTTAATGCAAACTGGTACATATAAAGCTTTTTTCTGTCCTGTTCAGAAACTGTTAGGAGAACTAAATAAAATGAACATTCGTCCTTTACATGATCGCGTGATCGTTGAGCGCCTAGAAGAAGAAACCAAATCTGCTGGCGGTATTGTATTAACTGGTTCTGCGGCTGAGAAATCAACCCGCGGTAAAGTTATTGCAGTGGGTAATGGCCGTACTCTAGATAACGGTGATGTGAGAGCATTAGAAGTTAAAGTCGGTGACACTGTGTTATTCGGCTCATATGTTGAAAAAGCTGAAAAGATCGAAGGTCAAGAGTACCTGATCATGCGTGAAGACAATATTTTAGGCATTGTAGGCTAAAGCTACTTTTCGTTTAACAAACATTCAGAATTCAGAGGAAATTAATCATGGCAGCAAAAGAAGTACTTTTTGCAGGTGACGCACGCGCTAAAATGCTAGCTGGCGTAAACATCTTAGCAAACGCAGTTCGTGTAACTTTAGGTCCTAAAGGCCGTAACGTAATCCTAGACAAATCATTTGGCTCTCCAGTGATCACTAAAGATGGTGTATCAGTGGCAAAAGAAATCGAACTTGAAGACAAGTTTGAAAATATGGGCGCACAAATGGTTAAAGAAGTTGCATCTAAAGCAAACGATGCAGCCGGTGACGGTACAACTACTGCAACAGTATTAGCACAGTCAATTGTAAACGAAGGCTTAAAAGCGGTTGCTGCGGGCATGAACCCAATGGACCTTAAGCGCGGTATTGATAAAGCAATCATCGCAGCTGTTGCTGAGCTAAAAGAACTTTCAGTACCATGTGCCGATGCAAAAGCAATCGCTCAAGTGGGTACTATTTCAGCTAACTCTGATAAAGAAATTGGCGACATCATTGCAGAAGCAATGGAAAAAGTAGGCCGTAATTCAGGTGTAATCACTGTTGAAGAAGGTCAATCACTTGAAAACGAACTAGATGTTGTTGAAGGCATGCAGTTTGACCGTGGTTACTTATCTCCATACTTCATCAACAACGCAGAAAAAGGCGCTGTTGAATTAGATAACCCATTTATTCTACTTGTAGATAAAAAAATCTCTAATATTCGTGAGTTGCTACCTACATTAGAAGCCGTTGCTAAAGCAAGCAAACCATTACTTATCATTGCTGAAGACCTTGAAGGCGAAGCACTAGCTACTCTAGTTGTTAACAACATGCGCGGTATCGTTAAAGTATCAGCAGTTAAAGCACCTGGTTTTGGCGACCGTCGTAAAGCAATGCTACAAGATATCGCAGTATTAACTGGTGGTACGGTTATCTCTGAAGAAATCGGCCTGGAACTTGAAAAAGCAACAGTTGAAGATTTAGGTACTGCAAAGCGCGTAGTTATCACTAAAGATGATACAACTATCATCGATGGTGCAGGCGAAGAAGCTGGCATCAACGGTCGCGTTGCGCAAATCAAAGCACAAATCGAAGAAGCAACATCAGACTACGATAAAGAGAAACTACAAGAGCGCATGGCTAAACTTGCCGGCGGTGTTGCGGTAATCAAAGTAGGTGCTGCTACTGAAATCGAAATGAAAGAGAAAAAAGACCGCGTTGAAGATGCACTTCATGCAACTCGCGCTGCTGTTGAAGAAGGCGTAGTGCCTGGTGGTGGTGTTGCACTAGTACGTGCAGCAAGCAAACTTGTTGATTTAGTTGGTGACAACGAAGATCAAAGCCACGGTATCAAAGTAGCACTACGTGCTATGGAAGCACCACTTCGTCAAATCGTTACCAACGCAGGTGACGAAGCGTCTGTTGTTATTAACGCAGTTAAAGGCGGCACGGGTAACTTCGGTTACAACGCAGCAACTGGCGAATACAACGACATGATTGAAATGGGTATCCTAGATCCAACAAAAGTAACGCGCTCTGCACTACAATTTGCAGGCTCGATTGCTGGCCTTATGATCACCACTGAAGCAATGGTAGCTGAAATCCCAAAGGATGAAGCTGGCGGCGCTGATATGGGAGGCATGGGCGGCATGGGTGGTATGGGCGGCATGATGTAATTCATCTCCTAACCATCTAGCTAAAATAAAAACCCAGCTTCGGCTGGGTTTTTAGCTTTAAGAGCAACGATAAAGTAGCAAATAAAATGACTCCAGCGTATTGCAGTGCTTTTTAACTGTATGCCAAAACCATACTCAGAGTTAATTTTATTTATAAGACATAATTAAGGATATTAAGATGAATAAAAAGCCTGAACTGATCATCTCGTCACTCGATGCTGATAGATTGTATGATTTAATGGAATCATTACCAGCAGGAAGCTTTGCTGGCGAAAAAGAGCTTGAAGCTGAACTCGGCCGTGCCACAATCGTTGAGCCAAAAGATGTGCCTTCGACAGTGGTTACTATGAACTCAACGGTAAACTTTATCGTTGAATCGACCCAAGAAGAATTCACTAAGACCTTAGTGTATCCAAAAAATGCTGATGCAAGTGCTGATAAAATATCAATTTTAGCACCAGTAGGTAGCGCCCTACTTGGTCTATCACAAGGCGATGAAATTGAATGGCCAAAACCAAGTGGCGGTCTCATAAAAGTAAAAATAAAAGCAATCACTTATCAGCCAGAACGAGCCGGTGAGTTACATCGATAATATTTATGTTATTAAAAACCCAGTGAAAGCTGGGTTTTGTTTTTAAAGATAATAAGTTTCAAACCTAGCGCCAGCCACTGGTAAGTCCAGATTTATCGGGAAAAGCTTTCTGACTGAAGTCAGATCTACTGATAAATCTAGCACCGCACTTAACGTACCAGTCTTTTGTCCTCGGGTTATATTTTCTTATATGCTAAAAAGCATCTTTAAGCACTGCATTATTTCAAGTTAGGACAATGACAAACATAAAACAGCATATAGGTAGCATGGCATTAGTTGTAGGGAATTATGATGATGCGATTGCATTTTACACTCAAAAACTGGGGTTTGATTTAATCGAAGATACTGATCAGGGTAATGGTAAACGCTGGGTATTAGTATCACCACCGAACTCTAATGGCACTAATTTATTACTCGCACAAGCAAGTACTCAACAGCAGTTAGAGGCTGTGGGCAACCAAACTGGCGGCCGAGTGTTTTTATTTTTACATACCAATGACTTTTGGCGAGATTATGAATTAATGCAAAAAAATGGCGTTAACTTTAATGAACAGCCCCGCGTAGAAGAATACGGCACCGTTGTGGTATTTGAAGATTTGTATGGTAATAAATGGGACTTACTACAATTAAATTAAAAGCAGTCAGTGAGAGGTCACTAATCGCGATAAATCACAACCTACTGGCTTAATATGGAACCTCTGGTTGACTTGATATTGCTCAATTAACCCTCATTAACTAACTATTAGTAACCATATTAAACACAAATGGATTTATTAGATAAGGTCAGTCTTGGAACATTACTGCTGCATTGGCTTGTAGTGAGCATATTATTGCTGATTGTGTTTTGGGCCATGATGAAAATTATTGCTGATTGTGTTTTGGGCCATGATGAAAATTGTCGCTTGGGGTAAAACCATGTCACGAGGGGCTTTTTTATTTTTGTCGTTCTTTGCGCTTATTTCGTTATTCCCTATTCCACCCCCGCAACTTGAGAATGTACAAAAAGCCAAACAAGAGCAACGTAAACGCAAAGAAGACTCCGGCGATCCACCAGAAGAGGACGAAGGTGAAGCATCGCGCTGAGATTCTCAGCTAACGATGCTTGAAAAACACTATCAATGAATCACATTATTGCTGACTAATTTGATATAAACGCTGTGCTTGGCTATTTGAATCTTTGCTGACGCTACGAAATTCTTCAGCATCACTGGCATTTTGCACAGAGATCTCACGAATTCGCTCTGCCAAGTTTTTCACATTTTCGGTTACCTGTGATTGCTCTTCAGTCGCTACGGCAATGCTTGATGAACGCTCTTTAATATCATTAAACGCGGTAACAATACTTTCATACTGTGCACGTGTTGTTGCTGAGCGCTCGTTCACTACTTCAGAGTATTCACGGCATTGCCCAATAACGTTAACCCCTCGACTAGCGGCTTCTTGCAATTGGCTGATCATGGTTTCAATCTCGCCAGCCGATTGCTGAGTACGATGTGCCAAGGTTCTAACTTCATCAGCCACTACCGCGAAACCACGTCCTGATTCACCTGCTCGAGCGGCTTCAATGGCAGCATTAAGCGCAAGTAGATTAGTTTGTTCTGAAATATTCATGATCACATCAAGCACCGAGCCCACTTGTTTTGAGTCTTGTGCAATCCGTGAAATGGCATCTGATGATTCCGTTAATTTATCAAATAATAACTGGATTGATTCGGCATTCTTCTCAATAACATCAAAACCAGAATTCACTAAATCAGCTGATTGCGTAGTAATATCTGCAACGCTCAAAACATCTTGTGAGGCTGATGAGGCTGCTATCGACATTTCATGAATTGCCTCAGCCAACATGTTGTTTTCTTCCATCAACTCTTGGGTACGAATTTGGCTGTTATTACTTAAGGTATCCATCGCTTCAGCGTTGTTTTTAACCGCAGCGGCTTCTGCTTGGATCTGTTCTAAAATCTTAATCAGATGATCGCCATAATCATTAATCGCTTCGCATAAGTGGCTCATTTCATCACTTCCGCGCACCGCCAGTTTTGAATTCGTGCGACCTTGCACCAACATTCTAACTTGCTCTGTGGTGGTGTTAATTTGCTGCACCAGGCGATTACCAAAAATCAGTAATACTGATACAAAAGCGAGAATAAGGGCGATAAATGAACTGTATAAATAATAAGTGAGGGTGTTAACGGTTTTCTTGGCAATTGCGGCAGGAATAATAACCCCGGAGCGCCAATTTTGCTCTGCCAATGAGTAAGTTACTAAAATAGATTGGTCATTATTAACCACACCACTGGCAAATTCAGCAACAGTTGTATTACTGTTTTGCAAGGCGCTGACCAACGGCTTTAAGCTACTGTCTTTACTGGCAACCTGAGTAAGGCTCATCATTGCTAAATTAGTATTGCGTATCGATGGAATCGATACCAGTTGCTCGGCGCTATCTAAAATAAAGTTATAGGTGCCCGTAGCATTGTTCTCTGCGATCAATGAGCTTTCGATAGATGCCAGTTCAACGTCTAAAGTGGCAACCCCCCAAAATTGGTTATCACGGATTATTTTCACGGAACAGGTAACCATCGGTACATTCGATACCGTGTCTACATAAGCTTCGGACCAAACGCACTCACCCCGATTAGCGTTAATGGCATTTTTATACCAGGTTTCTTGTTGATACGCGCTGCTGTCGGGCTGGTTATAATCATCTAAAAGTTTATATTGGCCATTACCTGTTTTCGCCCAGAAAAGAGATGCCTTTGCTGCTGAAGGCAGCATTTTATTCGGCTCAGGCCAAATACCACCACCCGCAATACCTTTGCCACTTGCAATCAAAGGAGCAATATTTTCAATAAAGGCCGCTTGCTGCAATGGCAAAGTCTCGGCTACCACGGCTAAGCTTTGCGTTAAGGTGGCACTTTTAGCTAAATCTTTTGCTAACGATTCGCCGATCACCTTTGCTTGTAATTTTGCGCTGGATATAGCGTCATTTTTAATGATTGGCGTAACAACTAGCTGCATTATTCCTGACAGAATAATTAAAGCAAACAACAGCAGCAGAAAACTCCCTAGGTACATTTTTTTTTGTATCAACATCTTCTTTTTACCTCAGTAGTAAATAATAGCCGCGCAAATTAGAGTATAGGGACTGTGCTGTATTTAGCAAAACGAGTTCCTAAAAATAGTGACCAAAAAGTATATTTAACCGCTATTTACCATTAATGAGCTGCCTGACAATCGCAAATAAATCACTTGGCAACATGCCGCGCTCCCCTTCGCGTTCTGCCAAAATATCGGCTGCTTTAGCGTGCAATGTCACACCGTAACATGCGGCTTGATCAACAGCGAAACCTTGAGCAAGTAACGCACCTATGATGCCGGTAAGCACATCACCACTGCCACCAACGGCAAGCGCTGGATTACCATTTTCGCACAACCAAGTTTGCTGCCCGTTGGCGATCAGGCTACCCGCGCCTTTCAGCACACTGGTACTGGTATAACGTTTAGCTAAATCCGTAGCAGATTGAAAGCGATTTGCTTCAATCTCAGCAATTGAAACTTTCATTAGCCGTGAGGCTTCACCAGCATGCGGGGTTATTATGCAATTTTTAAGGCGATACTCTAAAGCATGCTTAGCCAACAAATTTAAGCCATCAGCATCAATAACTAATGGTAAATTATTTGCTAAGCAATATTGTATAACCTGCTCAAATGCGATTTGCGCCCAACTATCCTGACCAAGACCTGGACCAATAATGACACAATTTGCCCATGCAAGGGCTGCGGATAAACTGTCGCAACTGACCATTAATTCAGGGCGACCACTACTAACGACTTGTACACTGCTTTGATGAGTATAAACACGCACCATTGCAGCACCTGTACGAAGTGCTGCTTCACTTGATAAACGAATGGCCCCGCTAGTACCTTGATTCCCACCGACGCATAACAGCTTGCCGTGGTTCCCTTTATGGCTATTGCGACTTCGTGCAGCAAGTGGTTTGAAACTAGTGATATTGATAAGTGTTGCGCTAGCATCCACTAACTTGGTAAATGATTCTGCGATCCCTAAATCATTAAAAATGATTTTTCCTGCAGCACTTCGCCCGGCACCGGTTACTAAGCCTTGTTTAATCCCCACAAAAGTAACGGTAATAGTAGCCTGAATAGCGATGCCAAGTGGCTGCCCGGTGTCGGCGTCTATGCCTGAAGGTAAATCAATTGCCACTATTGCGCTAGGTTGCGCGTTGGCATCTTCAATCATCGTTAAAAATGGCCGACGAACTTGACTATTAATTCCGGTACCTAACAAACCATCAATAATAATATCGGCATTATTGAGGCGACCTTGCGTGTAACTTTCAACTTCGCCCCCCAATGCTTGCCAACGTTGCTGAGCTGTAAGCGCATCCCCGGTGAGATGTCTACTGGTATCGGCTGCAAGTACAATGACTTCTTTACCGGCTTGCTTGGCAAGGCTTGCCACAATATAGCCATCGCCCGCATTATTACCATAACCGACCAGAATAAAGTAGCGCTGAGCATTCGGAAAATGCTCGATACACTGCGAGAATACCGCATGCCCTGCGCGCTCCATCAAAGTGAACATGCTAACGCCTGCCA
Organism: Pseudoalteromonas sp. SG44-1; assembly: GCF_014164315.1. Classification (NCBI taxonomy): domain Bacteria; kingdom Pseudomonadati; phylum Pseudomonadota; class Gammaproteobacteria; order Alteromonadales; family Pseudoalteromonadaceae; genus Pseudoalteromonas; species Pseudoalteromonas sp. SG44-1. The sequence goes on along the minus strand of NZ_JACJEW010000035.1, from coordinate 6,527 downwards.
AGGTCGCTGCTTTTGCTTCGTGCTCCCTCACCTGCTTTGCCAAAAATAGTTGCTGTGCTAGGCCTTGATTCTGCATATTGATCCATAATAGAAGACGGGCTGTTTACTTAGACTATTAGCCACAGCTGCTAGCGTCAAGGAATGTCGTCACCAACATTTTCAGGCTAATTTAGGAGGTATACTTAGGAAGGATGGTCTTTTCGTTTGCTTTTGTTGCTGCATTTAGCAACTTTAATAAAAAACGGCGCGCAATTTACATTGCGCGCCGTTTTTTAAAACTTACTAATTAAGTGAGTTTATTCTGCTTCCGGCAGGTTACGGCCGTAAAAGATTTCTTGCATTTCACGTGTTAATTTTGAACGAATTGCTTCTTCTTCGTCTTCAGATAAATCACTCGTAGTAACACCAAATAAATAAGTATTTAGGTCTGTTTCTTTTAGCATCATCTTAGTGTGAAACAAGTTTTCTTGATACACATTCACGTCCATCATTTGGTACGCTTCTTTGGTATCTTCGGTCATGTAGTTTTGAATTGAGTTGATCGCGTGATCGATATAGTGCTTAACACCATCTACGTCACGGGTAAAACCACGCACTCGGTAGTCAATTGTTACAACATCTGACTCTAAGCTATGAATTAGGAAGTTTAACGCTTTTAATGGCGAAATAATGCCACAGGTTGATACTTCGATATCGGCACGGAAAGTACAAATACCATCATCAGGGTGAGCTTCAGGATAGGTATGAACGCAGATGTGGCTTTTATCTAAATGAGCAACAACTGTTTCAGGTAATGGTCCTGGTGCTTCATCAACTTCATAAGTTTGCTGCTGCTCAATTGGCTCTTCTGAGATCAGAATTGTTACACTAGCACCTTGAGGATCGTAATCTTGACGCGAAACATTTAAAATATTCGCACCGATAATGTCTACTACTTCACCTAAAATATCGGTTAGTCGATCAGCACTGTACTGTTCGTCGATATATTCAATATATTCTTTACGTTGTTGCTCAGTCTTTGCATAGCAAATATCGTAAATACTAAAGCTTAAACTTTTGGTTAAGTTATTAAAGCCATGAAGTTTAATTTTATCGAAGGGTTTGTTCATGATAAACCAACCTATAAACAAGTGAAATCTGCCAGAGCAGAATGAAAAGTTCGCGGATTTTATACGAATTTCACCTCAGGAAAAAGCGTTATTTTCCCTGTTCTTGTATAACTTCGTGTGTGTGGGTAATTTCTACTGTTTTATCAAGCATTAATGCTACTGAACAATACTTCTCTGCAGATAGTTGAACGGCACGCGCAAGGTGCTTTTCTGAAACGTTGTCGCCAGTCACAACAAAGTGTAAGTTAATCTTAGTGAATACTCGCGGAGCTGATTCTGCGCGTTCAGCACTCAATTGCACTTGCACATCTGAAAACTGTTGTTTAGCTTTTTTTAGAATACTGACTACATCAACCGATGAACAGCAGCCAACTGACATTAATACCATTTCCATTGGGCTTGGTGCGGCGCTATCGCTACCAGCATCAAACACAACATTGTGACCAGAATTAGAACGCCCTAAAAAAGTATCGCCTTCAACCCATTTCACATTCGCTTGCATTTTATTACTCTCAAAGAAGTTATTTCCTTGATTGTAAGGAAGTCACACGCAGTTGCAAATTAAAAACGATAATTGGAATGATCAGGCACTTTCGACAACTGCGCTATCAAAGAGGTTTTTTACCAATGCGGCAAATTCATCGATAAATGCATGTTGCTCTATTGTCACTTGATTACTGGTGACGCTGCTGAGGACTTCTTGTAAGTCGTATACAATGCCATCTACTTCACGCACGATTTGACTACGTTGTTCAGTAGAAAGCTCTGTGTGTTGCTGGCATAACAACATAACATTTTCAGCAATATCATCTTCTATTAGCTCCATAATAGTAGGAGCGCCTGGTTTTATTTCGCCGGACTTCTCAAATAATGCTAAATTTTGAGTAAGATACATGATGAGGTCATCATATCCTTGCCTATCTAAAACCATAATTATCCACACCTAATTAAAACGACTGTATTGATTTAAGCAGAAAGCGCTTTTAATTGCTACCTTTGAGCATTAACCAATACAAAAAAAGCAGCCTTGGCTGCTTTTTTAGTTATTTATTACTATTTGACCAAAATCGATTAATCGATTTTTAAGCCAGGGCTTAATGTTGCTGGCATTGCTACTTTTTCAAGTTCAACAGAGGCAACTGGGTATGCGCAATAATCAGCTGCATAGTAAGCACTTGCACGATGATTACCTGATGCACCAATACCACCAAAAGGAGCTGCACTTGAGGCACCGGTGATTGGGCGGTTCCAGTTAACAATACCAGCACGGATACGACGTAAAAAATGGTCGTAATCTGCCGCATTATCACTGAGTAAACCCGCAGACAAACCAAAGCTGGTATCGTTGGCTTTATCAATCGCACTATCAAAATCTGTAAAGCGGAATACTTTTAATAGTGGACCAAAGTGCTCTTCATCTGGGAAGTTAGCAACATCTGTGCACTCAATAATACCAGGCGTTACATAACCTGTATTTTCAGTATGCTTAAGCTCAACTAATACTTCAGCACCAAGCTCAACGAGCTGTTGCTGTGCTTTTACCATACCAGCGGCCGCAGCTGATGAGATCATCGAGCCCATAAACGGTTGCTCTACATCATCGTAGTTGCCCACTTTGATGGCTTTAGTTGCGGTAATTAAACCTGCTAAAATTGCATCGCCTTGTTCACCTGCTGGTAAAAACAGCTTACGTGCACAGGTACAACGTTGGCCACTTGAGATAAATGCTGATTGAATAATATCGTGGATAACCGCTTTAGTGTCTGCAACATCAGTAATAATAAGCGGGTTATTACCGCCCATTTCTAATGCTAAGATTTTACCTGGTTGACCGGCAAACTGCTCATGCAGAATATGGCCTGTGCGTGATGAACCGGTAAAGAATAAGCCATCAATACCTTTGTGAGCAGCAAGAGCCTTACCTGTGGCTACTTCGCCTTGTACTAGGTTAATAACCCCTGCTGGTAAACCTGCTTTTTCCCATAACTTAAGCGTTAGCTCAGCAACAGCTGGAGTTAGCTCCGATGGTTTAAACACCACGGTATTGCCCGCCAAAAGTGCAGGCACAATATGGCCATTAGGTAAATGACCAGGGAAGTTATAAGGGCCAAATACCGCCACTACACCATGTGGTTTATGGCGGATCATTGCACGACCTTGCGGCATTGGGTTTTCTACGTCGCCAGTGCGCTCTAAAAATGCTTTTTCAGAGATAGCTATTTTACCGACCATAGCACCCGCTTCAGTGCGAGTTTCCCATAACGGCTTACCCGTTTCTTGGGCTATTACAACAGCAAGCTCTTCGCTGTGCTCTTTTAGGGTTTCGGCAAAAGTTTTTACAATCGCTAAACGTTCTGCAAATGATTTATCAGCCCAGCTATAAAATGCTGCACGCGCAGAGTTAACAGCGGTGTCTACTTGCTCACTGGTGGCTGAGTTTGCTTGCCAAATAATTTCGTTATTGGCTGGGTTTACTGAATTAAATGCATCGCCTAGGCCTTGCGACCATTGACCATTAATAAATTGTGCAGGATGAGTCATGTACTTTCTCCTAAATTATATACGTGTTGCGGTAACTATATCGCCAGCTTGTAAGTGCAGTGCATCGGCCATTGCCTGTGGCAAAGTCAACTCAGAGCTTGTTTCATCAAGGTTTAGTTGTGCAACGGTTGCTCTAAAATCATTGAGTTTGTCATTCGCTAGCATGATAGCCGTCTCGCCGCTGTTTTCACCGATTTTTACGGTAAAGTTTTTGGCATTACGAATAGTTGCAATATTATCTACTTTTGCTTCTACCGTTGGGCCAGCATCAAAAATGTCAACGTAGCCATTAAAGGTGAAGCCTTCTTTTTTCAGTAGTTCAATCGCAGGGCGCGTATTATTGTGCACCTTGCCGATCACGGCTTGCGCCTCTTTACTTAATAAGTTGACGTAAATTGGGTACTTTGGCATTAGTTCAGCAATAAACACTTTTTGGCCGATACCGGTTAAGTAATCAGCTGTTGGAAAATCCATCGAGAAAAAGTGTTCTTCTAACCATTGCCAAAATGGACTACTGCCGTGTTCGTTAGAAACACCGCGCATTTCTGCAATTACGGTTTCAGCAAAGCGTTCTTGGTGCTGCTTGATAAACATAAAACGTGCTTTTGAAAGCAGCTTACCGTTATTATTTTTACGGTAACCATCTTTTAAAAACAGCGTACAAAGCTCAGTTGCTCCAGTGTAATCATTACACAAGGTTAAAATATCAACCGCTTTATAAACATTCAATGTACGAGATGAATGAATAGCTTTACTTAAATGATAGTGATAAAACGCATCATCTAAACCAACCGCAGCTTCAATTGCTGAGGTACCGACTACTTCACCTGTTTCGCTATCTTCAAGAACAAACAAGTAACCTTCATCACCCGGATGAGATGCACTTTTTGCGAATGAGCTTATTGAATGAGCTATCTTCTTTTGTAATAACTCTTCGTTATTAGGTAAAGAGGTAAAACCATGTCCTGATTCGTGGGCAATTTTCAATAAAGCTGGGTAATCACATTGCTGGATTGGGCGAAGGATCATCATGAGTCCGCTTGCTCCCTTATAAATAACGGTAAATTAAGAATATTAGGGCAAGCTTGCTACTTGCCCTTATTATGATTAGAGGTGTTGATTAACCGTTCACAACGTTGGCTACGGCTTTTTCAAAGCGCGCCATCCCTTCACGGATATCCGCTTCAGGGATCACTAAAGATGGAGTAAAACGCACCACATCGGCACCCGCGACTAACGACATCACACCCTCAGCGGTTCCTGCTACTAAAAACTCTTTAGCACGACCTTTAAACTGCTCATTAACCACAGCACCAATTAATAAACCTTGACCACGAATTTCCGAGAAAACGTTGTACTTATCGTTAATTGCAGTTAGTAATTCATTAAACAATGCTGACTTTGCTTTTACGCCAGCTAATACTTCTGGTGTATTCACAGTATCAAAGGCTGCTTCACCAACAGCACATGCCAACGGATTGCCGCCATAAGTAGAACCATGAGTACCGACTTTAAGGTGCTTAGCAATCTCTGTCGTGGTGATCATTGCACCAATTGGAAAACCGCCGCCAAGTGCTTTTGCAGTAGTTAAAATATCAGGTACTACATTTAACCCTTGGTATGCATAAAGATCGCCAGTACGACCGACACCAGTTTGTACTTCATCAAAAATAAGTAATGCGTTATGTTTAGTACATAACTGGCGTACACCTTGAGCAAACTCGTCAGTAGCAGAGATAATGCCGCCTTCACCTTGTAATGGCTCCATCATTACCGCACATGTGTTATCAGAGATTAGTGCTTCAAATGCGGCTAAATCGTTATAGTCACAATGTACGATATCTCCCGGCTTAGGACCAAAACCATCAGAGTAAGCAGCTTGACCGCCCACGGTTACAGTAAAGAATGTACGGCCATGGAAACCTTTATTGAAAGCGATGATTTGCGATTTTTGCTCACCAAAATTTTCAAGCGCAACACGACGCGCTAATTTTAGTGCGCCTTCATTTGCTTCTGCGCCTGAGTTGGCGAAATATACTTTTTCAGCAAATGTAGCATCTACCAATTTTTTAGCTAAACGAAGTGCTGGCTCATTAGTCATTACATTTGATAGGTGCCAGATTTTTTCGCCTTGCTCTTTTAATGCTTTAACCAATGCTGGATGACAATGACCTAGACAGTTAACAGCGATACCACCGGCAAAATCGATATATTCACGACCTTGCTGATCCCATACACGTGAGCCTTCGCCACGAACAGGAATAACGCTTGAAGGTGCGTAGTTAGGAACCATTACTTGATCAAATAATTCGCGATTGACTGTCATTTTATATCCTCTTAATTGTGATCCTACAGAAAGTTTAAAAAATAGGCTTGATGATAGACTGTTGTACCATCTCCTTTGGCGTAAATCAGCATAGCTCACATCGCCAAAAAATACTCTCTGGTTCAATTTTCAGATAATCATTATTTCAGAGTTTTTCGTTATTGTCTCTTATAAAACTTTCATGTAGCCCTTGTTATTAAAGGCTTTGAGATATAATTTCAGAGATAGTGAATAACTATCTGAATAACGAATTATGGGGTTGTTTATTCTATATCGCTGCCCCACCACCCACCAGGCAGAGCTTTGCAAGATAAAATATGGGTAAGAGTAGATATTAATGATGAATGAATAGTCGTAAAAAAATTAACAAAAAATTTATGAAATAAGGGCGTGTTGACCTTTCAGGATTAAAATTTGTTCAAATTAGGGGCGATTTAATCACGGCGCGAGATTTGTAACCTAGTGGGCTAAGTAAAAATTGAGCAAAGCTTCCGCGTCCTGCTCACGCCCCTTACTTACATCCATGTAAGTAACAAAGAGTTAATCGCCCC